>JAYSTS010000398.1:0-9172 GCA_043719475.1 Gammaproteobacteria bacterium
TTGGGCGCAAGCAAGGATGTTGTACCAGGACTTGCGGTGATGTTGAGGGTGGCTGTTCCGTCGTGGTCCCCAACGGCGAGAAACTGGGGATGCAGACGAGGATCGGTTTGGGCGGCTTCAGTAAGGACACCCTCATAGGCGGGATTGGGTTCAAAGAGATAGGCTTGCGCCTCGGGAAACTGACGCAGCAGGCGTCGGGCGACCCGGCCATGACTGGCGCCGATATCAAGCAAGCCCTGGACGCCGCTGGGGCTAAGCAGTCGACCCATGGCGGGATAAGGATCGTCCAGGGTCTGCAGATTGTTCGTTGTGCCGAATAGTCGGCGAGCAATGAATCGCTTGATGGGTCCCATTCCTTACTCCCGGCCGGTGATGGCGGCCAACAGCGCCGGCCCCGTGTTCGTTATATTGTGATGGCGCATCACATGGGCACGACCTGCGGCGCCAAGGCGCTGGCGCAGATCGAGATCGTCCACCAGCTGTATCAGTGCGGCCTGCCAGCCACCGTGCAGCGCAATGTCCAGGCCAACGTCGGGGGTGACGATCTCGGCACTGGCACCCCACACATTACCGACCACCGGAGCGCCACAGGCCAGATACTGAATGGCCTTGATGGGTGATTTGCCGCGCGCGAATTCATTGTCAGGCAGTGGTAGGAGCCCAATGTCGAGACTCTGGATGAACGAAGGCTCGGTGCCAGGCTTGAAGCTCACATGTTGAAAGGGCAGGGCGAGATCCGGTCGCTCCCCGGAGTAGACGGCGTATTCGACCTGCGGGCGCGCCCGCTGGACCGCGATCAGTTCATCCTGGATGGTCTGCAGATAGCGCAGATTGCCTGGTCGGCCGGCCCACCCGATGCGAACCTTGTCGCTGGCGGCTCGCACGGTTGGTGCCCAGGTCTCTACATCGACCGCCATCGGGATGACACGAACGCGATCAGTGATGCGTCGTGCGTGCGCTGCCAGATACTCGCTGGACGTCGTCACCAGATCAGCATGTGCGTACCACCAGTCGAGCCGGTTGCGAACGCGACCGCCGACAAATCGGCCATAAGGCTTGCGGGGGCGTGTGTAGATGGCATCGTCAAAGTCGAAGACGATGCGTGGACTGGCTCGTCGCAAGCGCCACGACAACAGCCAGTTGAGGCGGCACTTCTGGTTGAACAAGACGTCATGGCGCTCAACTTCACGCACGGAGACTCGTTGTCGGTTGACATAGTTGATGGAGAGTCCGCTGGCCTCGAGGAATGGCTGGTAATTCACCACTCGAAAGCGTGTGCTGCCTTTATCGAGGTCGCGGCTGTGCATGACGAGGATTTTCACGGTGGGGATGTTCGCAACGATTGAGAGGCGATGCCAGAGGTCTTTGTGCAAGCGGTCTTTGTGCCAGAGGTCTTTGTTATGATGATCACACCCGATCGATTCAGAAACACAATTGTCTTTGCCACCCCTGCATCTGGTATTCAGCCTCTACAAGTACTTTCCGCATGGTGGCATGCAGCGTGCGTTCATCCGGATTGCTGGTCATTGTCTCGATGCCGGTGCCCGAGTAACGGTGTACGCGCTGGAATGGAAGGGTGAGGTCCCGAAGGGAATCGACTTGCGTTTGATCCAGGCCTCGGCCGTATTCAACCATACCCGCTACGAGCGTTTTCAGACCGCACAGCGCCGATTGCTTCGAACCAATCCACCGGACTGCGTTGTCGGTTTCAACAAGATGCCAGGGCTCGACGTGTACTACGCGGCGGACACCTGTTACCTCGAAAAAGCACTGACTGCGCGGACAATGCTGTATAGGCAGACGCCTCGGTTTCGTCATTTCGCCCACTGTGAGCGCGCGGTGTTTTCACCCGAAGCAGGTGTGCACATTCTCATGAGTTCGCCCACCCAGCACGCCATCTATCGTCGCCACTATGGAACTCCCGAAGCGTGTTTCCACGCACTGCCGCCTGGTATAACGCGCGATCGCATGGCTGGGTCCGATGCACTTGTACGACGGGACCGTGGGCGGGCAGCCCTGGGTATCGGCGCAGACGAATTGTTGGTGCTGCTCATCGGCTCAGGGTTTATCACCAAGGGGCTGGATCGAGCGCTCGACGCGATGGCGTCGCTGCCCGAAGCGCTACGCCTGCGCACACAGTTCGTGGCTATTGGTACGGATGAACCCCGACGATTCCGAGAGCACGCACAGCGGCTGGGATTAGGCGAGAGATTTCGTGTGCTGTCAGGGCGTGATGACATCCCCGATTTGCTCCAGGCCGGCGATTTGTTAATTCATCCAGCTTACTTTGAAAATACCGGCAACGTATTGCTTGAGGCGCTGGTTGCCGGATTGCCAGTGCTGACGACCGATGTCTGCGGGTTTGCGCACTACATCAACGATGCCAGGGCAGGTAAGGTGATTGTTTCGCCGTACCGTCAACTTGATCTGGACGAAGGTCTGCGTGAGATGCTTGTTTCGGACGCGCGCAGAACATGGCGACAAAACGGCATCGAGTTTGGCCAGTCGACAGACTTGTACAGTCTTCCGCAGCGCGCAGCAGACATCATTCTTGAGACTGCAGCCAACAAACGGGCGAACGTCTCAGCATGAGCAGGCAATTGTGGTTGCGAGACGACCTTCGTCGTTGGTGCGGTGATCGCGATCCTTTTCAGCTGATCCTGAATCTTGAAGGTGAAGCAGTGCGTGAAGTGGCTGAGCGTTCGACCATTCGTGCGACGCTGGATGACAAGGTGTACTTCATCAAACGCCACTACGGCGTTGGCTGGCTGGAGATCTTCAAGAACCTGATCACCGGCAAGACACCAGTTCTCGATGCCGGCAATGAATTTGCAGCCGCCAGGCGCTTGCAGGAAGCCGGACTGAGCACACTGCCTCTGGCCGGATTTGGTGTGCGCGGCGGCAATCCAGCACGGCGCGAGTCGTTTTTGATCTCGGACGAATTGAATCCGATTGTCAGTCTCGAGCAATACTGTTTGAGATGGCCGGAGCTGCCACCACCTGTTGATGTCAAGAGAGGACTCCTCAAGCGCATCGGTGCAATTGCCAGGGCCGTGCATGGACTTGGTATCAATCATCAGGATTTCTACATCTGTCACTTTCTGCTCGATACCAAAGTCGCGTTGACAGCTGACAATGTGAAGGTGGTGCCGATCTACCTGGTTGATCTCCACCGCGCCGGCATTCATCCGAAGATTCCCGTGCGGTGGCTGGTCAAGGATCTGGCGGGCTTGTACTACTCGACGTTTGACATCGGCCTGTCCCGACGAGATGCCCTGCGATTTCTTCGCGTGTATTTCGATCTGCCCCTGCGCGAGGTGTTCGCAAGACATGCGGCTCTGCTGGTGCGCTGCGAGCGCCGGGCGCAGAAGCTGTACGCAAAGGCCGAGAGGAAGGGGATTCTCCCGAGGCAGTTGGCAGAGGCTGCTAGCTCGCTGTAGGAGCGGACCCCTCTTGTGGGAGCGGACTCCTGTCCGCGATCTTATCTTCGAAATCCGCAACCTCGAACCAAGCTGCCCGTTGCACTAGACCAGCCCGAACTACAACCCGCCCAAGCCGGGCCGCGAAATATGAGAAGTAAAATGCATATGTAAGTCTCCGTCCCACAATGTCAGGCCAATGTGCGAACGGTTGGCCTGCGAAAAATACATATTGTTCAAGTCCCGTCAACTTCAGATGTTAGGAGGTTCTATGGGACAGAAGAGCAATCTTCAGTTCAAGGGTTACATCTCCGGGGGTAAAGACCCTGGAAAAGGTGACCCGAAAAAGGGTGGTTCCGGCAAGGGATCGGGCAAGGGCTCGGGTAGTGGCAAGGGTTCGGGCGGTTCCGGTAAGGGATCGGGCAAGGGCTCAGGCAGTGGCAAGGGTTCTGGCGGTTCCGGTAAGGGATCGGGCAGCGGCAAAGGTTCGGGCGGCTGGGGCACAGGTGCCGGTGGCAGTGGATCTGGCGGCGACCATGACGATGATTCGGACTGGTGCGACGACTAAGCCGGGGACAGTCACGCGGATCTGATTTCGGGTCCGCGTGAAAGCAGGGACACGCGGTGACGATGGGACGCGTGTCCCTTCTCGTCCACCGCCCTTACTCATACACCGTCCTTACTCATACACCTTGGTGGAAGTGTCCTTCCTGGAGCGCCGCGTTTTATAACTCCAGCTCATCTCCATGCAAGAAACCGAACGGACTATCGTGATGGCCAGACAGAAAAACGAACGACATGCTGCAGAACCTAAGACCGATAATGCGGTACTCGATGGCCTGGCTGCGCGCTCCCGCACCGCCATGCGAGCAGTCTTTCTGTTCAGTTTCTGCATCAATGTGCTCACGCTGATCGTCCCGCTCTTCATGCTGCAGGTATACGACCGGGTATTGCCGAACCACAGTCTGGAATCTCTTTGGGTGCTTGTAGTTATTTGTGGCATCGGTCTCATCACCATGGCATTGCTTGAAGCCATTCGGCGTACGACCCTGATCAAGTACGGTCGATGGGCTGAGCATCAGCTCGGCAGCCATCTTCTGGAAAGCGCGATCCTGCGCTCGGTACGGCGCGGCGAGCCTAACGCTGCAATTCTCCAGGACGCTACTCGATTTACGCGCTTCCTCTCCGGTGGAACTTTTGTCACGGCACTGGACACTCCGTGGACCCCCTTGTTTCTGGCTGTCATTTTTTCGTTGCACCCGACACTCGGCCTGATGGTCATCGGCGGTGGTTTAATCCTGATTGCACTGGCTGTGGCCCACGAGCGGGTGACGCGCGAGAGCCACAAAAGTACGGATGCGCTGAGCCGAACCAGCGAAGAAATGGCCAACCACTTCGTGCACAACGCCGAAGTCATTCATGCCATGGGTATGTACCCTGCGCTATCCAATCGCTGGGAAGCGATGAACGATCGCAAGCTGGCCGCTGAACACGATGCTGCGATGTCGAGCAACCGGTTTCAGAGTTTTGCCAAATTTGTGCGGGTCTCACTGCAACTCCTGGTGATTGCGGTAGCTGCGGTACTGATCATGCGGGGTGAGTTGTCGGCAGGCGCCATTATTGCCTGCGTATTATTGATGCGCCGTGCGATTGCCCCCCTGGAGCAGTGCATTCAGTCCTGGAAAGGAATTGTCGAAGCTCGCTCTGCGTTCATTCGTATTCGCGAATATCTTCAACGGGCACCTTCCCTGCAACCACAGCAGGTCATGCCGGATCCAGCTGGTGCCATGGTGGTCAAGGATCTGAGCTACAAATTTTCAAGCAATGCCAAGTCAATCTTCTCCCGCGTCGACCTTGAGGTACCTGCCGGACAGAGCATTGCCATTGTTGGAGACACGGGTTCGGGCAAATCCACCTTTGCGCGCATTCTCGTCGGCGCCAAGCGAGCGGCATCCGGCACCGTGTCGCTGGGCGGCTACGATCTTTCACAGTGGGACCCCGCTCAACTCGGTCCGCATGTCGGTTACCTCCCGCAGGATGTGGAGTTGTTTACCGGAACGATTCTCGAAAATATCTCGCGCATGCAGGAGGCCAATCTAGCCGATGTCGTCGATGCCGCACGGATGGCCGGTGTCCACGAAATAATTCAGCGCATGCCTGATGGTTACGGTACGGAGGTTGGGCACGCCGGCTCTCGTTTGTCGGGTGGTCAACGGCAGAGGATTGCTCTGGCTCGAGCGCTTTATGGCCGGCCCAGGTTCGTGGTTCTTGACGAGCCCGATGCAAATCTCGATGCGGATGGGACCATCGCTTTGGCTATGGCCATCCGTCGCCTCAAGCAGGACGGTGCTGTAGTTGTGCTGATCACTCATGACACACACATTCGCGATCTGGTCGATCACCTGTATGAACTACGTGGAGGAAGACTGGTGGAAGTCCATGGGCCGGTCAAGAAAGGAAAAAGCACACCACTCATGACCGTGGGCTCCGCGCGGGACAACAAATCATGACCCAACTCGACACCTCGATGGAATCGGTAGCGCACGGCAATCTGCCAGCAGGAACTTGGGAAAACGTGCTCGGTGTTGATCAATATCTGAGAAAAGGCTACTGGATCATCGGCGTTTTTTTCGTTGGCTTTGTTGGCTGGGCCAGCACGATGTCCCTGCCTGCTGCCACGCTTGCCAGCGGTACGGTAGTGGTGACGGGTCACAACAAGGTCGTGCAACATATCGATGGTGGAATCGTTGAACAGATTCACGTTCAAGACGGTGATCGCGTGCAAGAGAACCAGCCACTGTTGACGTTGAGCAACCAGGTGCTGCAAACCACGCGAGACACACTCTGGTTGCAGTTCGTACGAGCGCAGGCGGCGTATGCTCGCGCGACTAGCGAAGCCCTGAAGCTCCGCGAGATGACCGAAACGACCTGGCTTACTGCCAATGGCCAGCATCGGGATGTTGTCAATGCAGTAGGCGCCGAACAGGAAGTGCTGCGACAACGGTTGCAGGCGTATCAGGATCGGTCGAATGTCATCATGCAGCAGGTGCAGCAAAACGAGGAGGAGACCAGGGGGACGATTGCGCGCGACGCCAACCTGACAACCCAGTTTCGTAGTATGCAATCCGAACTTCATGAGTATCTCGAGTTCCAGGCCGCCGGCCTGGTCACCCGCCGGCAGACCTTCGACCTTGAGCACGGTGTGGCAGAACTGAAGGTCGAAATTGACGACAATCGTTCCCATATGGCTGTACTTTTAAAACGCAGTGAGGAACTTGGTGCAGCTCGCGCCTCGCTGGAGAGCGAACGACTGAAACTGGCCACAGAAGATCGGAATCGCTGGCGCGAGACAGCCGAGGACTTGCAATCGAAACTGACTGTGGCGGAAGGGCAACTGTCCCGCACCATCATCCGTGCGCCCATCGATGGCACTGTAGTCGGTTCGATTGTGCACACCCGAGGTGGTGTCGTTGCACCAGGGTCACCGCTGATGGAAATCGTGCCGGCTCAGGGTGGACTGATTGTGCGAGCGCTGGTTGAACCCAAGGATCGCGAGTCGGTTAAACCCGGACAGTCGGCGCAGGTTCGACTGACTGCATTCAGCCAGCGTTTTTCGCAACCCTTGCGTGGTGAAGTGGCGCTCATATCAGCAGACCAGGTCGTTGCATCCGACACTGCCTCGGCGACGCCATATTTCGTGACGAGCATCCGGTTGCTTGATGACCCTGACAGTGTGTTTGGCGTTGGCGCAATCCACCCAGGCATGCAGGCCGAAGTGGTCATTACAACAGGCGAGCGAACGGTGCTGGAGTACCTGTTACAACCTCTGGCACGGGGTTTCAATCGATCATTGAGGGAGTCCTGATGGTGGCGAATGTATCGATGGTGCGGCGGGAGAGCCTGAGCGACGACGAGAAAGTCAGACGTTCCCGTACCCGGGCGCTCAAGACGGCCTGCAGAGATCTGCTGCAGGCCGAGGTTCGTGAGATCGAGTATCCAGGTGGACGCACTCGCGAAAGTTACCTGATCCATCTGACCGATGGTCGTCGGATCATCGGCACGCAGCGCGACAGTGATTCACTTGCCGTAAACGAATGCATGATCCTGCGAGCGCTTGCCGATGGTGGGGCGCCAGTGCCCAGGCTGCTCGGAGCGGATGGGAAACGTATTCTTCTACAGGAAGCATTAACCGGACAGCGATTGTCGATCGCGTTGCAGACTGATGATGCTGAAGTACGCTTCTGCCTCCTCGACAACGCACTCGATGGGCTCCGGCGTGCTCAGCTGGCCGCCTGCGCTGGGGGTATCGAGGATCGATTGACTCCTCTTGGAACGCAGAGCAAATGGATACGCGCCTTTGTGGAGCGACCCGCCATCCTTGGTGAATACCTGAAGATCAAAGTTCCCAGGTTGAACGACAAGGGACTGGTGCGCTTGCTGAAACCTCAGCGGACCAGCTTTGTGAAGTGGGATGCACGGCCCGGCAATGCCATGGTGAGCGAAGCCGGCGTTGTGGCCTGGTTTGACTGGGAGCACGCGGGTCTCCGGAACCCGCTTGATGATGTTGCATGGTTGCTGGCCGACGAATATGTGAAGGACGATGTCGATGTGGAAGAGCGGCTCCTGGCGCGCCACCTGTGCACCTTTGGACAAGGCATCGATCCTGCAGTCGCACGTGAGTACCTCATGGTTTACGGAACGTTTCATACTGCGGTCAGACTTGGACTCATCCTGAGATACCGGGGTGATGATTGGATGGATCTCGAGCGCTGCCTGACGCGAGACAAGGTTGGTTGCACTCTGGCCTGTGCAGAAACTCTTTGTACGCGCGCAGCAAGGTGGTCGATGGCCTCACCGCTCACTGCACCGTTGAGCGACTGGTACCAATCGGCAGCACGTGCGATCCGCAGGCTTTAAACGGCGACCAGTCGCACCTTGTCGCCGCATGTGCGTGTTCGCAAGACATGTGGCGCTGCTTGAGCGTTGCGAGCGCAGGGCGCAGAAGCGATACGCAAAGGCCGAAAGGAAGGGGATTCTGCCCAGGCATTTGGCAGAGGCTGCTCGCTTGCTGTAGTAGCGGACTCCTGTTGTGGGAGCGGACTCCTGTCCGCGATCTTATCTTCGAAATCCGCAACCTCGCAGCGTCGCGCAGCCCCAACGACTCATCCTGTGCGGATTTTCGGCATGGACCGTTACAACAATCGAGATCAGGAGATCGCTCCCACACTCTCGATGCCGATGCCTGTGGGAGCGATCTCCTGATCGCGATTTTCCACTCGGCATCGCGGTCAGGAGACCGCTTGAGGAACTGATACACCGCGAGGTGCAGCCGGTGGCCGATTGGCAACCGCTTAGGCCATACTGCATTTCTGCCCGTGTCATCACCAAAACGCAAACCATCGCCGGCTCCGGCGCGACCAGCTTCGCTTCGACTGCAGGCGACTTGCCCTTGATCAGGTAGCTGGCTGTATCGGTGTCCAGCATGTGCAGCATCGTCAGCACCCTGTCGACGATTGCGGTGTCCCATCATCAAACACACCGCGCTCGGGCGGCACCAGGTTCAACGGGCGCTCGGCCAGAAAACCGTCGGGCACGTCCACTGCGTGCAGCAGCTCGAAGAACTCGCGCCAGACTCTGGCACCGGGCCGGGTGGATAGGACGACATCGCCAGTTGCGTCGTCGCGACTGACAAACACCTCCTCGCCTTCGAAGCGGAACTCCATAGGCAAGCGGACAGCCTGGCTGCCGCCGTT
>JAYSTS010000399.1:0-9171 GCA_043719475.1 Gammaproteobacteria bacterium
AACAACTGGCAGGACACAATTGAGAGTTTTGGTCAAAACAAGATCTACGCAGTCCAAACAGCACGTCGCGTTGTTGAGCGCTGCATGCTCATGACCACCGACCCCGGCGATCTCGTCCTCGATCCCACGTGCGGCAGCGGGACGACGGCGTACGTTGCCGAGCAGTGGGGCCGCCGCTGGATCACGATCGACACGTCGCGCGTGGCGCTGGCGTTGGCCCGTGCCCGCATCATGGGCGCGCGTTATCCGTTCTACCTGCTGGCCGATTCCCGTGAAGGCCAGATCAAGGAGGCCGCAGTCACCCTCACCGCGCCGAGTGCTCAGCCAGTGCATGGGAACATTCGCCACGGCTTTGTATATGAGCGCGTGCCCCACATCACGCTCAAGTCCATCGCCAACAACGCGGAGATCGATGTCATCTGGGAACAGGGGCAGACAAAGCTTGAACCGATTCGCGAGAAGTTGAACACCGCGCTTAAAACTACGTGGCAGGAGTGGGAAATTCCCCTTGATGCCGATACGCAATGGCCAGAGGCAGTAGAAAGACTCCATGCAGAATGGTGGCAGGCACGCATCAGCAGACAGAAGGAAATCGACAAGTCCATCGCCGCCAAAGCCGAATACGAGTACCTCTACGACAAGCCCTACGACGACAAGAAGAAAGTCCGAGTAGCAGGACCATTCACCGTCGAGAGTCTGAGCCCTCACCGCATGCTCGGTGTCGATGAAGACGACGAGCTGATCGATAACCTGAAGGATTCCTCCGCTGATTACACGTTGAAGCAGACATTTCCCCAGATGATTCTCGATCAGCTGCGGACCGCAGGTGTACAGCAGGCACACAAGGAAGGTCGTATCAGCTTCACAGCGCTGACTGCATGGCCCGGCAATCTTGTCTGTGCCGAAGGCCGCTACCTGGAAGGTGATACCGAGCGCCGTGCCGCCATCTTCATCGGCCCCGAGTTCGGCATCGTACAACGTGCTGATCTGGTTGCCGCAGCACGGGAAGCCGGCGACGCCAACTTCGACGTCCTCATCGCCTGCGCCTTCAGCTATGAAGCCCATACCACCGAGTTCAACAAGCTTGGTCGTCTGCCCGTGCTCAAAGCTCGCATGAATGCCGACCTGCACATGGCAGAAGACCTGAAGAACACCGGCAAGGGCAATCTCTTCGTCATTTTCGGTGAACCCGATATCACGATCCTCGACGAATCAGACGGACGCATCCGCGTAAAGGTCAACGGTGTGGATGTGTTCAAACCGCAAACTGGGGAGGTGGTCAGTCATGGAGCTGATGGCATTGCCTGCTGGTTCATCGACACCGATTACAACGAAGAGAGTTTCTTCGTGCGCCACGCATATTTCCTTGGCGCCAACGACCCCTATACCTCACTCAAGACCACGCTCAAGGCGGAGATCGATGCGGATGCGTGGGCTACCCTGAACAGTGATACTTCACGCCCCTTCGAGAAACCGAAGAATGGGCGAATCGCGGTCAAGGTGATCAACCATCTCGGCGATGAGGTGATGAAGGTGTTTCGGGCATGATGCGCAATTCGGGTAGGAGGAGCGAAGATGGCTAGCGCCGATCAATTGAAGTCACTGCTCAAGTCGCACATGGACGGCGACGAAGAACAGTTTTTTTCCGTGGCGATGCAAGTTGCAGCCCACGAGGCGAAACTCGGCCATGGGATTCTCGCCACGGAGTTGCGGGCGCTGATCGACGCGGCAAAGGCGCGCCGGGGTCTCCCACCACGCGACGGGGACAAAACAATCCCGATCAGTCGACCCCGTGGCGAGTTGGCAGGGTTGCTGACCGTTTCGTATCCGAAGACCCGGATCGCGGATATGGTGCTGGACGATACCTTGTCGGCCCAACTGGCACGGATCGTCAGGGAGCAGCGACTTGCATCAAACATCCTTGCGAATGGGCTAAAACCCCGACGGAAACTCTTGTTGATGGGACCGCCGGGCACAGGCAAAACCATGACGGCATCGGTTTTGGCAGGTGAGCTTGGTCTGCCTTTGTTTCAAGTGCGGCTCGACGGGTTGATCACCAAGTTCATGGGCGAGACCGCCAGCAAACTACGTCAGGTATTTGAAGCCACCGACCGTACGCGAGGCGTCTATTTCTTCGACGAGTTCGACGCCATCGGCTCGGAGCGTGGGCTTGCGAACGACGTGGGTGAGATCAGGAGGATCCTGAACAGCTTCCTGCAGATGATCGAGCAGGACGAGTCCCACAGCTTGATCGTTGCCGCGACCAATCATCCTGAGATTCTGGACCATGCGCTGTTTCGTCGATTCGACGACGTTCTCCACTATGAATTGCCGGACGAAGAACATATCGCGATGGTGTTGAAGTCTCGCTTGGAAAGAAAGACCGCCAAAGGAATGTCCTGGAAAACGCTGGCTAGCGGGGCGCGGGGTTTGAGCTATGCCGAAGTGGCGCGGGCAACGGATGAAACCTTGAAAGAAGCGCTCATCGAAGGTCGCCAGGAAATCTCGGAGGATGATGTCCGCAGGACATTGGAGGAACGCCAACGCATCTCACGGCGGCTCAAGGCGAAATAAAAACCACTCCAGGGCATCGGGCATCAGATGGCGGAACAGGACGATCAACGCAAACGTCACTTCATTCTCGAAGGGACAGCCAAGTCTGAGCGCTTCCGTTCCCCGCAGCAGGGCATGCGTGGCTCCCGGCTACCAGACCGTAATCGGAGCCAACATGGCACCTCACTACTGATGCAACTGGATGCGCTGCGGCCACAGATGGACAGCGAGCGTCTAGCTCCGGAACGTGAGGGGATCAATGAAGGTCTCGGGCTACAGGTCGAGTTTCAGAGTTTTCCAGATATCGAACTTGCGTTTGAGTCACTGGCACGTGAACGGTCGGGCATCGAGCTGCTGAACGTTCGACAGGATGCGTCGCGAACTTTGGCCACGGTGTTCGTTCCCGACGGCAAGCTGACGGTGTTTGAGAGCCGTATTCGTGCCTATCTGGATGAATCAAAGGACACAAAGACTGGCCCCAAGGACCATAAGCTGTTGAATGCGATCGAACAAATTCGGGCAGCTACGCTCAACGCACTTTGGACCGATGATCGAGCAATGTTGCCTGCCACGGACGATGAGACCTTTTGGTGGGAAATCTGGTTGCCGTTAAGGGGTGATCGTGCGGCGACAACGGGGCTGTTCAAACAACTCGCTGAGAGGCAGGGGTTCCGGCTTGCAAGCGGTGAGCTCGAATTCCCGGAGCGAACAGTATTGCTGGCGCGTGGTTCCGCATTACAGTTGAAGCAGTCCAGCATGCTCTTGAACAGCATCGCCGAGCTTCGCCGTGCGAAGGAGACTGCAGAGTTTTTCGATGCACTTCCACCCGCCGAACAGCCTGCGTGGCTGGACGATCTAAAGGCTCGTCTGAAGGTGCCGGCCGAAAATGCGGACGTACCCCATGTCTGTTTGCTCGACACCGGCGTGAACCATGGACACCCGCTCATCGCGACGGGTCTGTCCACTCTGGATTTGCACACTGTTGAACCTGGTTGGGGAACAAACGACGACGACGGCCATGGGACGGAAATGGCGGGGCTCGCGTTGATGGGAAACCTCACTGAAGCGCTTGCAACGCAAGACCCACTTGGTTCGGCGCATCGACTCGAGTCCGTAAAACTGCTCCCGACAGACGGTGCCAACCGAGGTGATGCCAAGCATCACGGCTACCTGACTACTGAAGCCGTCGCTCGTCCGGAAATCACTGCACCACGACGTCAACGTGTGTTCAGCATGGCTGTGACTTCCGATGACAATCGGGATCGTGGTCGCCCATCTGCGTGGTCAGCTGCGATTGATCGTCTTGCGGCTGACTCCGAAGGACAAGGTCAATCGCCGCGGCTCTTCGTTATCTCGGCAGGAAACACTGAACCCAATGCTTGGGTAAATTATCCTGCAAGCAACGCGACTGATGGAATTCATGATCCAGGGCAAAGCTGGAACGCGCTGGTCGTGGGTGCCTCGACCGAACTCGTGCGAATTACCGAACCGGATACGGAATTCTATCAGCCAGTCGCTCCGGCTGGCGGCCTCAGCCCCTTCAGCGCCACGTCAGTGACCTGGCAGAACAATTGGCCTTTGAAACCAGATGTCGTCTTCGAAGGCGGGAATGCGGCCAAAGATGCGCTGAGCGCGGTATGGATGCCGAGTCTGAGCCTGCTTACTGCGAATTCGGAACCAGAACAGCGTCTGTTCACGATCACGAACGGGACCAGCGCTTCTTGTGCATTGGCGGCACGGATGGCGGCTCAGTTGATGGCGGCCTACCCTGCACTCTGGCCCGAGTCAATTCGCGCATTGATCGTGCACTCTGCGGAGTGGTCTGCGGCGATGCGACAACAATTCCTTCCCTCTGGTCGCCAACCAAACAAAGCCGACATTGCCAATCTGATACGCCACTGTGGATTCGGGATTCCCGATGTTGATCGAGCCATGTGGAGCGTGGATAACTCACTCACCATGGTGTGTGAGGAACGGCTACGCCCGTTCTGGCGCGAAGACCGGAAGAATCCAGGTTTGCGGGATATGCATCTGCACCGATTGCCGTGGCCCCTTGAAGAACTGGAGGTCCTCGGCGAAGTGCAAGTCGAGATGCGAGTAACGTTATCTTATTTCATCGAACCCAATCCATCCGCGCGTGGTTTCTCTGGGCGATACCGCTATGAGTCTCATGGTTTGAGGTTCGAAGTAAAACGGCCCGCGGAATCGGAGCCGGCCTTCAGGGCGCGAATCAATGCCGCCGCGCGTGACACAGAGGAGCGGACACGCGTCGGTGGCGATGATCCTGACTGGGTCGTAGGCACGAAGAACCGACACAAGGGCTCATTACACTCCGACATCTGGCGCGGAACTGCTGCGGATCTAGCCAGTCGCGGTGTGATCGGCATTTACCCCGCACTCGGTTGGTGGAAGACCAGGCAACGCATGGAGCGTTACGACAGTACCGCTCGTTACGCATTGGTGGTTTCGATTCACGCACCCGCAGTCGATGTCGATCTTTACTCCGCTGTCGCGAACAGGATTCGGACCCTGGTTGCTGTGCAGACCTGATGCAATTCCTGATTGCTGACACGTTCACGGATAGCCTCGTTCATCTGACGGGGGAGGAGCAGAAGGCTGTCAAGACTGCGGCCTTCGATCTTCAGATCAATCCAACAAGCCCAGGTATGAGCTTCCACAAACTCGGGAAGGCAAAGGACAAGAATTTCTGGTCTGTGCGGGTCGGGAGCGATATCCGGTTGATCGTGCACAAGACTGACGGCAGTTTGCTGCTCTGTTATGTGGATCACCACGACAAAGCCTATGACTGGGCGGAGCGTCGCAAACTCGATGTCCACCCCGCAACCGGAGCGGCACAGCTCGTCGAGATTCGAGAGACCGTCAAAGAGGTCGTTGTTCCTTCTTACATTCAGCAGCCGACATCGGAGCGCAGCCAAAAGCAGAAGCAGAGCGCGCCAATCTTTCAGCAGTATGCGGACTCGGCGCTTATGGAGTATGGCGTTCCACCGGAATGGCTCGCATCGGTCAAGGCAGCGACAGAAGACACGCTGCTGGAACTGACGGACCACCTGCCGGCCGAAGCCGCCGAGGCGTTACTGGAACTTGCAACGGGTGGCAAGCCCAGAACACCAAAGCCGCTTCAGAACAATGAAAATCCCTTCGCCCATCCGGATGCACAACGACGCTTCCGCGTCATGGCCAATGTCGATGAGTTGTCGCGCGCCCTGGAATCGCCCTGGGAAAAATGGACCATCTTTCTGCACCCGGAACAGCGACAAATCGTTGAACGTCAGTACAACGGACCAGCGCGGGTATCGGGTTCTGCAGGCACTGGGAAGACGATCGTTGCACTGCACCGCGCAGCGTTTCTCGGAAGAAACAATCCCGATTCCCGGGTTTTGCTGACGACCTTTTCCGACACGCTGGCGAGCGCCTTGCAGACGAAGCTTAGACGGCTGATCGGTAACGAGCCACGTCTCGGCTAGCGGATTGATGTGGTCTCCCTCGACGGGATCGGCGAACGACTGCATGCATCGCTGATCGGTGCACCCAGACTTGTCACCGACTCAGCGCTGAGCCAGTTGCTGCAGGACGCCTCGATCGCGGCACCAGCCCATCGATTCATGCCACATTTCATTCGCATGGAGTGGGAGCAAGTTGTCGATGCATGGCAGATCAGCACATGGGCAGAGTATCGGGATGTCTCCCGTCTGGGACGCAGAACCCGTCTGACCGAATCGCAGCGTCAAGTCCTGTGGAGCATGTACGAAAGTGTGCTGTCACGTCTTGCCGAACAACGATTGATCACCCGCGCGATGATGTTCTGTGCACTCGCGGACACGCTGAACACAATGCCTAAGGCGATCTTCGACTTTGCCGTGATCGACGAGGCACAGGACCTCAGCATCGCGCACCTGAAATTCCTCTCCGCACTAGGTGGACTGCGACCCGGTGCGCTGTTCTTTGCCAGGGATCTGGGGCAACGCATCTTCCAGCAGCCGTTTTCATGGAAAAGCCTCGGGGTCGATATCCGCGGCCGATCGCGTGCGTTGCGGGTGAACTACCGAACCTCTCACCAGATTCGGATGCAGGCTGATCGGCTGCTGGGACCGGTACTGACCGATGTCGACGGGGATACCGAAGACCGCAGTGACACCGTCTCAGTGTTCAACGGACCGTTGCCTGTTCTTCGCATCTGTAAAAACGAAGTCGATGAGACACGCGTGATTTCCGAATGGCTGACGGACCGCGCTGACGAAGGGATTCTGCCGCATGAAATGGGTGTGTTCGTGCGATCGGCCGCACAACGCGAACGTGCTGAGGCGGCAGTACGGTCTGCGAAGCAAGCCTTCCAAGTCCTCGATGATCGCGTCGAGACCACTCGGGACCATGTTTCCATCAGCACCATGCACCTCGCCAAGGGGCTCGAATTCCGGGCCGTCGCCGTGATGGCCTGTGATGACGAAGTCATTCCGCTGCAGGAGCGGATCGAGAACATCGGTGATGCTGCCGAACTGCAGGAGGTCTATGAGACCGAACGTCACCTGCTTTACGTGGCGTGCACGCGAGCGCGTGATCATTTGTTGGTGAGCGGGATCGATCCAGTTTCGGAGTTCCTGGACGACATGAAATTCTGAAATTTCAATCACCGGGTGTACTTCGTATCCGAGATTCAGAAATGGAGAGTAACGAATGGACATGCGAAAACGCCACACCGAGATTTTCGGTGAACTGACCCACCTCGGACAGCACATGTCCTGGACCACAGGCGTCTCCAACATGATGGAAGGGCTTGTGTGGGGTACTGGCAATGTCCTCGGCGTAACGAAAACGGAACTGCGGACGATGATCGTCGAATGGACCGTTGAGGCTATAGCGGCTCAGAAGTCCGCCTCGGAGGCATCAGTCGAATTCCCCCTGCATACCGCTCTGCCTGGAAACGTGGATATGGACCTTCTTCACAAACAGGTCGAGCAGAGGATGGCCGCTGTCACTGCATCACTGGCTTCGACGCGCGTCACCTCACCCAGATCAACACTCGCAACGTCGAGTTCAGTTCGAGCGAATGGCTCCTCGTCGCCAACGAACTAACGCTTGGTGGCCGCAAGAATAAGGACCAGATCATGGAGTGCGCGCTCATGATGAAACTCCTGAAGGTTGGGAATTTCGTATCCGTCAGATACACGGCTGTTACTTCTGTTCCTCGGCGATAAACTGACGTCTACGGACTGGATCGCTCAGATCCACGAAGGGATCCGGTACTGCACAGCGAACAAAAAATCGACTTTGAAGTAAACCATCGAGGCAGATGTCATCGAAATTGCACGGACCAGTGAATATGGATCAGTGACCTGGAATGACGTCGTCGAGTTCAATGGGAATTGGTCGATGGATCTTGACCCAGGCGTGCAGCAGGTGGAGCTGAAGCTGCTTTCAGGATTCTATGAAGCACTCAATTCGAAAGCCTTCCTTCAGTAGCCTTCAAACGATTCGACTACATTCCTCAGCGGCCGATCTCACCATCCTCACTTTCACGAATGATTTCTGGTTCAGCAACTCTATTTTTTTCCCTTAATGCGAAGAACGACACTTACGAAATTCTGTTCGTCGTTTCCACTTTCGTCATCGAACAATGGAACCCACGCAGTAACAGGCCAAAGGCATTCAGGCGCTGCTGCATGATTTCGACAACCTTCTCGTCGCGAGTATCATCGAAGTTCGGGTACGCATAGCGGATGGGCTGGTGTGAGTCAGGGCTGCCCACGATCCAACGCGATGCACGCACCGATTTCGTCGGAGATTACGGGCCGGGCTGCGATCGAGTTCGTAGTGAGTCAGATACCTGCAATAACGGTGTAGATCGACCCCTTCACTCAGAGAATCGGTTGCGACCGGTGTCGGTGGCCAGTCACAAGCGCGTGCACGGTTGCAGGCGGAACTTGAGCGACAAGGCAAGCTGAAGGAAAAGGTGCGATTGGTCGAGGGTCTGTTCTAGCCTGCAGAAGCGCAGGTACTGCGAGTCCAGGATCGACTTGTACTGCGCATGGTGGGCGTGACATTTGGCAGCGGTCAATCCGTACTGGAGGGTCGCCAGCACGCGCTGCTTGGCAAGGTTCGCAGGTCGCCCGCCGAATTTCCTGATGCGCCGATCATATTGGAAGGGCATACCGACTCACACGGCGCGGACGCGGCCAACCTGGATCTGTCCAAGTCACGTGCCGATGCGGTGATACATAACCTTCTCAGCGGTAACGATGAGGCCATTGCCTACTTTAGGGTCAGCGTCGCATAGACCTTGGTCAGCGCATCCGGCAAATCCTCGATGTCCTCGATCACCAGGTAACGAGCGTCCGGACACATGCGTTTCAGATAATCGTGACCTGAGCGATCCACCGTGATGCAGAATGTCTCGATGCCCTTGGCGGCGGCTTCTGTCAGGGCCTTGGCTGTATCTTCGACGCCGTACTCGTGTTCGCCCCGTTTCGGGCCATAGTCGCAGTCCTGGGGAAATCCGTCTGAAAGCACGATCAAGAGCTTCAGCGACTGGCCCGCGGCCATCAACTTGGCCACGGTGTGTCGAATCGCTGGTCCCATGCGGGTGCTGCGCTTGGGTTGCAT
>JAYSTS010000400.1:0-29640 GCA_043719475.1 Gammaproteobacteria bacterium
AGCTGAAGGTGGATTCAGCGCGCACTACGCTGCTGGAACTCAATCCCGGAATCGTGATTCATACCATCAGTCGAGTACTGGATGAGACCAACCTGAGAAATCTGGCTGAACAGGTCGATGTCATTCTCGACGCAACCGACAACTTCCTCGTTCGGTACGCCATGAACAGTGCCAGCATTGCTGCGCGTAAGCCGCTGGTGTCTGCTGCCGCAATTCGCTTCGAAGCGCAGCTGACCACCTTCGACCCTCGCCAGTCCGACTCACCTTGTTACGCCTGTCTTTATCCAGAGGCCAGTGCGACAGACCAGACCTGTTCGGAGAATGGTGTCATTGCGCCGCTGGTTGGCATTGTTGGCGCATTTCAGGCACTCGAAGTCATCAAACTGCTGGCGGGTATTGGCGAGACTCTCGTCGGTCGGTTGCTGTTTTTCGACGCCAAGTACGCGCAGTGGCGTGAATTCAAGCTGAGCAAGGCGCCGAACTGTCCTGCTTGTGGCGGTTGAGGCCATACACAGCGAGCAGATGCTCGAGTAACTTCGTTTTGACCTCTTCGATTTGAATATCTGGAACGAACATCTGCATATCCGTTACCTGCATGCCGCTCATGCCACAGGGGTTGATCCGATTGAACGGCATCAGATCCATCGCCACATTCAACGCCAGGCCATGGTAGCTGCAACCTCGACGCACCCTGAGCCCTAGCGACGCAATCTTGGTGCCGTGAATATAGACCCCTGGCGCATCGGGCCGCGGCGCACCCGCAAGCCCATAGTCTGCCAAGGTACGTACGCACGATTCTTCGATGCCTGAAACTAGCCCGCGCACGGACAATCCCAATCGATGCAGGTCCAGCATCAGGTAGCCAGTAATCTGACCTGGTCCGTGGTAGGTGACCTGCCCGCCACGATCAGACTGCACGATGGGGATATCTCCCGCTGCCAGAACATGTTCAGCCTTGCCAGCCTGACCTTGAGTAAAAACCGGATCGTGCTCCGTGAACCAGATTTCATCAGCCGTTTCGGCGGTACGTCCAGACGTAAAACTGCGCATCCCCTCAAACGTCGTTGCGTAAGCAGTTCGTCCAAGATCTCGAAAGATGACTTTCTGCATGTCGAACTCCTCGTCTTGGCCGTGGTGCCTGTTACAGCACCAGTTTGACGTTTGGAATCTTGAGCAAATCCTGGTGCAGCGCTTTTAATTGCGGCTCGCCGGTTGCAATCAGGGTGACGGCCACACTGATGTAACGTCCATGACTCGACCGGCGCAAGCCGATTTCGTCGGGGCTGACCCCATCCGCATGCTGGCGCACTACTTCAAGCACACGACGTGCAAAATCATCGCCATCAACCCCGATGATGCGGATCGGATAGCTGCACGGAAACTCAATGGTCGGGTTGTCACTCATCGCCAAACAGTTCACGGAAAAACAGATAGACAAAGTCGATGAAGCGCGAAAGGAAACCGGCCTCAGCAACTGCAGTGAGCGCGACAAGTGGAGCTTCATACACTTTCTCGCCCTCCAGAGTAACCCTGAGCGTGCCTACTTCCGCACCAAGCACATACGGCGCTTCGAGGATCTTTGGTACTTCAAGCTCAACCTTCAAATCGTCATAGTGGCCTCGCGCAAACGTGACCAGCGCAGGCTTGGCAAGACCAAGGTCGATCGTTTCTTCGTCTCCATAGAACACTTCGGACTGCTTCAGCACCACATCCGCAGCGTATAGCTCACGACTTTCGAAATGCCTGAATCCGTACGACAACAGTTTCTGACTCTCCTGCATCCGCGCATCATCACTGGCGGTGCCCATCACTACGGAGATCAGTCGCATCCCATCACGCACTGCACTGGAAACCAGGCAGAATCCTGCCTCTTCGGTGTGGCCGGTCTTGACACCATCCACAGTCCGGTCATGCCAGAGAAGGCGATTTCGATTCATCTGGTCAATGTTGTTGAAGCGAAAGCTCCGTTCCGAGTAGATCGCATAGGAATCCGGATGTTCGTTGATCATCGCCTTGCTCAACATCGCAAGGTCCCACGCTGTGGTGACATGTCCCTCGGCCGGAAGACCTGTTGAATTAACGTAGTGCGTATCTTTCAGACCCATTTTCTTCGCGTGCTGGTTCATCATGTCTGCAAAAGCGCTTTCACTGCCGGCGATGTGTTCAGCAAGGGCGACCGTTGCGTCATTACCCGACTGGATGATTACGCCTTTGAGCAGGGCTTCCAGCGGGACCTGGGTACCCTCCTGTACAAACATGCGTGATCCTTCGGTTTGCCAGGCATTCACGCTGATGTTCACCATGTCCGTGAGTTTGATGCGTCCCGAGTCGATCTCGTCGGCTGCTACATAACCCGTCATGATCTTCGTCAGACTCGCTGGCGCCTGAGGATGATGGGACAGGTGTTCCACAAGTACTTTTTCGCTGGCAGCGTCGACAAGAACATAGGATGTCGCGGCTATCGCAGGAGGTTCAGGAATCGTGACATTGGCCGCAACCGCCCCAGCCAGCATGGATATAAACAAAGTCACGAAAACAATTTTAATACGCTTCATTACCAGTAATCCGGTCTCGGTAGTGGCCACGTGTGGCGTTGTAACGGAATCAATTAACGATTCACGTGTCGGAAGATCCTTAGGGAAGCTCTGAACGAGCAGAGCTTGGTCCATCGGCAGATCGCAGCACTCATGCTCCCTCCAGAACAACCGGTGTCCCAAGGTGATAGCGCGCAAACAACGCCTTCACTTTTTCGAGAGCGGCTTCGCCGGTGACAGGGCCGATGCGCACTCTGTACAGATGGTCGTCCGGAGTCTGTACCACGCTCACTGGATGATCGATCAATCCTTTGAGCTGGACCTGCAGTGCGTCGGCGCTGGCCAGCTGTGCAAAGGCGCCTGCTTGCACGGTGTAGGATCGGCCTGTGTCCACCGGGTCGAAAGATATGGTTTCAACGCGCACATTCGCAGTACCGGCTCCGTGATAACCCAATTTCACGGCTGCAGCATAGGAGAGGTCGATGATCCGATCATCGTGGAATGGACCACGATCATTGATTCGCACGATGGTGCGACGTCCATTATCGAGATTGGTCACAGTGGCATAGGTTGGAATCGGCAATGTCTTGTGGGCTGCTGTCAACGCCAGCATGTCATAGGCTTCTCCTGACGATGTCCGGCGACCATGAAACTTGGTTCCATACCACGAAGCGAGCCCGGTCTGCGCGTAGCCGGCAGCAGAGTTCATGATGAAGTACGTTTTCCCGGCAACGGTATAGTTGGCAGGATTTCCGTACTTGCTGCGCGGCTCTGGCCTCGGGATTGGATCCGGTAGATTGGCTAGATCCTGCGGGGTGTCTCGTGGCGCTCCATCTCTCAAGACCGGCGTCGTGCCGACTCGGGGCGGGGTTGTGCCGATTGTGCCGCAACCAACCAGCAACAATCCGCACAACAGAAGAATCAGTACGTGCGCAATGGAGCGCGCCACATTAACGAGTCTCGGCAGGGGCACTATGGTTTACCAACCAGGTTTGCGTTCAGATAGGCAGTTCTGATGGACTGGGCCAGTTCGTGGACGGCTCGTGCATACATGATGCTGTGGTTATATCGCGTGATCGCATAGAAATCGTTGAAACCAACAGCGATCCGCTGGCCGTCTTCGAACTGGAATCCATGCATGGCGACGGGGGTGCTGTCAGGCAACGCCGTTTCAATAGCCACCCCCGATTTTCGCAGATCGCCAAGCGTGCTGGTCGACGCAAGCTCTGTCGCCGGCTGCGCCTGCAAAGCACCTGAAGCATCTCCGAGATCAATCAGCACCGGATCCTTACCCGTCCAGCGATGTTCGGCAAAGTAGTTCGCGACGCTGCCTACTGCATCGGCGGTGTTGTCCCAGATATCGCGCAGCCCATCACCATCGAAATCAACCGCATAGTGTCGGTAACTCGATGAAATGAACTGTCCGTAGCCCATAGCGCCTGCATAGGAGCCCATCAGCGTTTCTGCAGGCTTCTTTTCTTCACGAGCGAGCAACAGGAACTGCTTGAGTTCGCTTCGAAAGAACTGCGCCCGCGGCGGATAGTCGAAGGCCAATGTCGTCAACGCGTCCAGCACACGATAGGCGCCGCGATGTTTCCCAAAGCGTGTCTCGACACCGATGATCGCAACGACATACTCAGGCGCAACACCAAATTTTGTGTACGCCTGATCAAGCACTACAGCATTGTCACGCCAGAAAGTGACCCCTTCATCGATTCGTTCTGAACCAAGAAAGATTTTTCGGTACGTGTACCACGGCATCGTCTTTTCGGCAGGACGGCTGATCGCTTCGAGGATCTTGTCCTGACGAGTCGCCTTGGCAAGCACGGCTTTGAGTTCCGATGCATTGAACCCTCGTTCCAGCACCAATTCATCGATTAAACGAATGGCGTCAGGTTGTGTCGAATAGTCGGCGAGAGCTAGAGGTACGCAGGCCACCGCAAACAGACAACACGCGAAAGAGAGCCTTCGAATTCTTGCCATGCGTCAGTAGTTCCGGTGTTTGTAGATGGACAGGACAATGCCAAACGTTGCTAACAGCGTGAGCGCCGAAGTACCGCCATAACTCACCAGTGGCAGCGGCACACCAACAACCGGCAACAGACCGCAAACCATACCGACGTTGACAAAAACATAGACGGACAGCGTCACGCCGATGGAGCCCGCAACAAGACGGTCAAAAGTTCGCTTCGCCTGCATCGCGATGTGCAGGCAACGGGCAACTATCAGCAGATAGACTACTAGAAACGTCGCGATACCGACAAAGCCCAGTTCTTCTCCGATAACCGCCAGAATGAAATCCGTCTGCGCTTCCGGTAGAAAGTCGAGCCGGCTCTGCGTACCTTCAAACAGACCTTTACCACGCAGACCTCCGGACCCGATGGCCGTCGTGGATTGAATGATGTTCCAGCCTGCCCCCAACGGATCACTCTCGGGGTCAAAGAGGGTCAGGATTCGCTGCTGCTGATAACCGCGCAAGCTGGTCCAGAGGATTGGCGCAGCTGCTGCCACCAGCGATCCCGCCGCAATCAACCAGCGCCACGGCAGCCCCGCAAGGAAAATCACTCCACCACCCGCAGCCAGTACGAGAAGGCCAGTGCCGAGATCGGGCTGAATGACGATAAGGGCAGTCGGCAGGCCGATGATACCCAGCGCAATCAGCACATCTCGCCACCCTGGAGGCAAGGACCGATCGTGGAGATACCAGGCCACCATCAACGGTACCGCCAGCTTCAGGATTTCCGAAGGCTGAAAACGGATGGACGATCCAAACTGCAACCAGCGTTGTCCGCCCTTCGCTACATCACCGAACACTTCTACCATCGCAAGCAGAAAAACACCGCCTGCATACACAAAGGGCGTGAAGCGCAGATACTCACGAGGATGAATGTTCGCCAGGACCAGCATAATCGCAAAGCCCGCAGCAAACTTGATCGCTTGACCTTCCAGCCGATCCAGCGACGAGTGAAGCGCGCTGTACAGCACCCCTAAGCCACAACCCATGAGCAGAGTTAACAAGAACATCAACACCGGGTCCGGCAGCAACTGAAAGCGCACTCTCGCCAGCTGACCAGATCCATGTTGACCAAGGGTTCGAACAAAGTCGATGTTCACGGAGGTTGTCCAGCACTGGCTACTGCCAGGCGAGGTCCTGCACTGGCTACTGCCAGGCGAGGTAATACCCAAGCATCGGCAACTTCACGCGCGACAGGGCTCGCAACACCGCTGCCACCACCGCCGTTTTCGACAATCACTGCGATGGCGATCGTGGGATTATCCGCAGGCGCGAAGGCGACGAACCACGCGTGCTTGCGGTTGTACTCATCCAGATCCTTTTCTTGATAGACCTGTCCCTGCTTGATGCCTACCACCTGCGCCGTGCCAGACTTGCCTGCCATGCGATAGGCGATGTCCTGACCAATGTACGGCCAAGCAGTTCCTGCCTGACCGTAGCCAAGGTTACCCCTGTGTACGACGTCTTCCATGGCATCAACCATCTTCTCCCAGTCTTCAGGGGTCGGCCCGGAAATCGTAACCGACTCGGTGCTCGCCAGGTCCTCGCTGAGTTCAGACTCACTGTCCAGAAGCATGCGCGGCGGGATGAATCGACCTCGATTGGCGATGATCGATACATAGGTCGCCAGTTGCAGCGGAGTAGCCAGCAGATCTCCCTGACCAATCCCGAGATTGATCGTATCGCCGGGATACCAGATTTCCTTCTTCACCTTGCGCTTCCATTCTGGTCCTGGAAGCAATCCCGCACTCGCATCAGCCACATCCAGAGCGGTTCGGGCACCAAAACCCAACTGGGCACTAAAATCTGTCAACTGGTTGATCTTCAGCCGCGATGCCATGGTGTAAAAAAACACATTCGACGACCTGTAAATCGCCCGGTGCAGATCAACGATGCCCTGACCACCAGAATTACCCTGTTTCCAGCTCCAGTCACGATAGAGGCGTCGCTGGCCGGGTAACCGGAAAAATCCCCGGTCATAGATCGTCTCAGGCCACGTGACCAGGCCACTGGAAAGCGCCGTCAGGCCGACCGCCATCTTGAACGTTGAACCTGGGGCGTACTGACCATTGATCGCCCGATTGAACATGGGCCGCGTCCGACCACCAAGGAGCACCTGATAATCTGCAGCGCTGATGCCGGTGACGAACCCATTCGGGTCATACGCGGGTTTGCTGACCATCGCCAGAATGCCACCGGTACGGGGCTCGATAGCGACAATGGCCCCGCGTCGGTCGCCGAGTGCCGCATCCGCCGCGATCTGAAGATCACTGTCGATCTGCAAACGCAGACCCACTCCTGCCTCCGGATGATCGACGTCAAGTTCATTGCGGATGCGGCCATAAGCGTCGACTTCAACCTGCTGGTACCCGACCTGCCCATGCAGTGATCGCTCATAAAACTTTTCTACGCCAAGCTTGCCGATGAATTCGGTGCCACTGTATTGCACTGGATCCAGCGACTTGAGGTCGTCTTCGTTAACTCGTCGCACTGAACCCACGCTATGCGCAAACATTTCGGCAAACGGATAATGACGAACCGACTCAGAAATGATCTCTACACCTGCAAACCGGTGTCGATGCACTGCCAGGATGGCGCGCTCTTCTTCGGTAAGATGCGACTTGAGCATCACCGCTTCGTACGGTCGACGGCGTCGATCGAGGCGTTTGGCAAAACCTTCGAGGTCGTCCTCACTCAGGTCGATCCGTTTGCCGAGCTCAGACAGCGTCAGCTTCAGATCACCTGCCAGCTCTCGCACCACAGCGAGATTGTGAATCGGTCGGTTATCCGCAAGGAGCACACCATTGCGGTCATAAATCAACCCACGACGTGGCACCAGCGGCTGAACCTGGATGCGATTCTGTTCTGACCGCGTCCGATATTTTTCGTGATCGAACATCTGCAATTGCAAGAGCCGACCCATCAGCACACCGAACAGAATGACAACCACTACGGCAACCAGCAGCACACGCCGATTGAAGAGCGCCTGTTCTTCTGACCTATCGTTGAGCGAGATTTCAGCCATGATGGTCGATCAAGCCCGATGGTACGGATGGTTGTTCAGCAGACTCCAGGCCCGATACAACGCTTCCGCCAGAATGACACGGACGATGCCATGGGGCAGCGTCAAACCAGAGAGACTGAACGATGTACGGGCCGATTTGATCACATCCGGATGCAATCCATCGGCTCCGCCGACGATGAACGCAGGCGGGCGCGCTTCGAGCTGACAGTCTTGCAGAAACTCAGCCAGCGCAGAGGTGCTGAGCGGACGTCCGCGCTCATCTAGGGCCACCCTGGCTTCCTGCGCGCGGTGTTGGGCCTTGATCCGGCTTGCCTCCAGCGCCTTGCACTGCAACAGCTGCTCAGCGCTATGCATCCCGTGTCGATCAGCCGGCGGAATCTCCACCAATTCAAGCGGCAGGCTCCCTCGCAGACGCTTCGCATACTCATCAAAGCCTGCGTTGATCCAGGGTGGCTGCCGCTTGCTTACGGTGAGGATGCGAACGTTCACGCGAGAGGCACTGCCTGTAGCGCATCAGCTGGCAACGAATCGGCCGGCAACTCTGACCAGAGTTTTTCCAGTTCATACAACGCTCGCGCATCCTTCTGCATGACATGCACAACCACGTCACCGAAATCGACCAGAACCCACTCGTTGGTTTCTCGTCCTTCCACGCCAATCGTACGCTCCCCAATCAAACGGGCGCCTTCGATGACACGATCAACCAGTGCATTGACATGCCGTCCGGTATTCCCTGTGACGACAACCATCACATCCGTGAAACTGCACAGCTGTTTGACGTCCAATACCACTGGTTCGACGGCTTTGCCATCTTCCAGTGCTGCGACGATGACCTGCTCCAGTTTTTGTGTCTGTGGAACTTGTTTGGCCGGTTTAGCTCGCTTCGCGGCTTTCTTCATAAAGATGATTTTCCTTGATGTAATTCAGTACCGTCGGTGGCAACCACTGATCGACACACTCCGCGCGCCGAAGACAATCTCTGATCATGGTGGAAGAGACGACTGGCAGGGTCTCATCCGAGAGCATGACTTCACCATGGTTCTCACAAGATAACGCACGAACACGACGCAGCCTTACGAAGTGTTCCAGTTCAGCAGACCAATCGGAGCGGTGATCTCGTCGCGCAAATACCAGAAAGCTGGTGAGTCGGAAGACCTCTTCTACCCGCCGCCAGCTGAGGATTTGTGCGAAGGCATCATCGCCAATGATCCATACCCGTCGCTCTGCGCGGTCGGTTTCGGTTCGCCACTCCAACAGGTCTATGGTGTAGGACGGTCCTGCACGCCCGAGATCCGACGCATCCGCAACAAGACCTTCAGAACTTTCGCAGGCGAGCTGCACCATCGTGAGTCGATGTCGCGCCGCACTGATCACTGCGTTCGACCGTTTGTGATCCCGCTTGTGATCCCGTTTGTGATAAGGGTCAGCCGCAACAACCAGACGCACCGTATCGATGCCGAGCAACCGTCGCGCCGCCTTCGCTGCGGCCAGATGCCCGACATGTACCGGATCAAACGTTCCGCCAAGTAGGGCAATCAACGCTTGCGTACTTCGCCTTGTCCGTAGACCACGTACTTCTGGGTTGTCAGCCCTTCGAGACCAACCGGTCCCCTGGCATGCAGTTTGTCTGTGGAGATCCCGATTTCGGCACCCAGACCAAATTCAAATCCGTCTGCAAACTGCGTCGATGTATTCACCATCACCGACGCTGAATCCACTTCCGTAACAAATCGCCTTGAGGCAACCAGATCTGCGGTGACAATCGCATCGGTGTGCTGCGAGCCATAACAGTTGATGTGCTCAATCGCCGCATCCAGTGAAGCGACCACCCGCACCGCCAGGATTGGACCGAGGTATTCCGCATACCAGTCTTCTTCTGTTGCTGCACGGGCGGAGGGAATGCGGGCCAGTGTGGCAGCGCACCCCCTCAGTTCAACGCCTGCAGCGAGAAAGCGTTGTTCCAGCAGTGGCAACAATTCATCCGCTCGATCCTGATGCACCAGCAAAGTTTCAATCGCATTGCATACCGCGTACTTCTCGGTCTTCGAGTTCACGGCGATTTCTATCGCCATGTGCGCATCAGCACTGGCATCAATATAGACGTGGCAGATCCCATCCAGGTGTTTGATGACCGGAATGCGTGTTTCGCTGGCTATCCTCTCGATCAGCCCTCGGCCACCTCGCGGAATAATCACGTCCACCAGCCCCACCTGGCGCACCAGTGCTCCAACCGCCGCGCGATCCGTGGTATCAATCACTTGCACGGCTTCCACCGGCAGGCTCCCGGCGATCAGACCTTCCGCAATGCACCGAGCAAGGGCCCGATTCGACTCGATGGCTTCGCTGCCACCACGCAGAATGCAGGCATTCCCGGACTTCAGACATAGCGCGGCCGCATCAACTGTCACGTTGGGACGTGACTCATAGATGATCCCAACGACCCCCAGGGGTACGCGCATTCGTCCAATCTGCAGACCGGATGGCACAAAGTGCAGGTCACTGATCTGCCCGACCGGATCGGGCAAGGAATCGACTTGAAGTACACCCTCGATCATTCGATTAACGCCCGCCTGATCGATAACCAGCCGGTCCAGCAGCGGTTGATCAAGGCCGGTTTTCCTGGCTCGCGCCAGATCGAGGGCGTTGGCAGCAATCAATGCCTCGCTATGGCGCGCAAGCGCCTCGGCAATGCCTCGTAAAGCCTGGGAGCGGGCATTGGTTGGCGCAGCAGCCATGCGGCGGGACGCCTGCCGGGCCTGCTCGGCAATGGCACGTACCTGGAGATCGACATCTGTCAGCGGTGCATTCATTTGCACACCTTCCCTGATCCCGGAATGAACTCAACAGCACCAATTATAACCAGAAAGCCCCGTGGATCAGTCATTTATGGGCAATGAGCAGTTATGGGCAATGAGCAGTTCGGCATCGAGTGTTTGGGAGTCAAAAAGTTGTGGGAGTTGAAAAGTTGTAGGAGTTAAAAAGTTGTAGGAGTTAAAAAGTGCGCATTGGGGGATCTCCCCGCAGCTTCGACACAAGCCGCCTGAGTTCCGCAAGGCGCTCCCGTGCCGACTGCATTTGCAGCAGGCTCTGTTTGATCTCCGGTTCAATCGGTAGCAGCTCTGCTAGTCGCCAACTGACCGAGCGTCCATCGTCAAAGTCCACCTGGAGGCCAAGCTTCTGAACCATCGGATGCATCACCAGCTCTCGAAGAATGTCCACCAAAGCCTCATCGTCCGGCAAGAGGCCGGCCGGTGGCTCATCGACGAGCAGCTCAACCTGGGCAAGGAGGAGATGATCTGCCTGCTCGCGCGTACTGGTAACACGGAACTTTCGCTCGCCCTTGCAGACGATGCCCAGCATACCGTCACTCAGCTGATTGAAATCAGCGATGCCTGCAGTGGTGCCTACTGAGAAGATCTCCGGCTGCAGGTCTTCGCGCTGCACCCGCGCCTCGACGCCGTGACGGATCAACACGACGCCAAACACCTCGCTCTGGCGGGTACAGCGGCGGACCATATCCACGTAGCGGGTTTCGAAAATTCGAAGCGGCAAAGTTCCGGCCGGAAACAACACCGTGCGCAAGGGGAACAACGCAATCTCCAGACGCTCCACTACCACTCCTGCTCACCTCCCGCAATTCCGGAACATTCAATCCTATGGCTTCGGCCGTCAGCTGGGACGGTTGGGGCCTGCTCTCTGATTCGAGCCGCCGCTGACTGCCAGGGAGCGGTTAACATGACAAATCGAAGAATCGAGCCTTGAAGCCCGTGATGCAAGAATATTCGAAGCGCTCCTTCGTCGCTCCAGTCGCCGGTGGATTCAACGTCAGCCACGACGTGTACACCGCAGGCCAAGGGCCTATCGTGGTGATCATCCAGGAATTGCCTGGCATTGGTCCGCAGACCCTGGCTCTTGCTGGACGGCTGCGCGACGAAGGTTTTACCACCATCCTGCCGCATCTGTTTGGCCCACTCGGCAAGATTTCGATGATTGGCAACCTCGTGCGCGTCATGTGCATGCGACGGGAATTCAGACTACTGGAAAAGCATGGGACCAGTCCGATTGTCGACTGGTTGCGTGCACTGTGTCAGGAGTTGCGGGTAAAGCACGGTGTCAAAGGTGTGGCGACCATCGGCATGTGCCTGACCGGCAATTTCGCGATTTCGCTGATGGCCGACGACAGCGTGCTCGCCGGGGTCGCGTCGCAACCATCGATGCCCATCCGAGACCAGTCAGCGCTGCACATGTCGCCAAAGGACATCGACAAAATCAAATCCAGGATGGACGCGATTCAGCCGATGCTTGGTTACCGCTTCGCTGAAGACCGCCTATGCACAGCGGCGAAGTTCACGGCCATCGATAAGGCATTCAACACCGATCGCGAACGAATTCGCCTGCGAACCCTGCCAGGCAAAGGGCACTCGGTTCTGACGCTGGACTTCGTCGACTCGACGGACCATCCCACGGCTCGGGCACTGGCAGAGATCGTCGACTACTTTCACAGCGCGCTGTAAGTTCTTGAATCAACACGCGCAATAACTACGCGTTTTTTCCAGTCCTGAGTCCCGAACTTTTTTAGAACGGAATGTCGTCGTCGAAATCATCATCGGCCGGCAATGTCGGGCGATTGTCGTAGGCTGGACCCGATGGCGACTGACGCGATTCGAAACCACTTGGTGCGCCACCACCTGCGCCACCGCCTGCTCCACCGCCTGGGCGGCCCTCACCCTTGCCATCGAGCATCTGCATCTCACGGGCGACAATTTCTGTGCGGTAGTGCTTCTGGCCATCCTTATCCCAGGATTGCGTTCGCAACTGGCCTTCAAGATAGACCTTGGATCCTTTGCGCAGATATTCCGAAGCGATTTCAGCCAATCGCTTGAAGCACACGATGTTGTGCCACTCAGTGCGCTCCTGGGTCTGGCCAGTTTGTTTATCTCGCCAGCCTTCCGAGGTGGCAATGCTGAAAGTGGTCACCGGATCGCCGCTGGGCAGATACTTCGTTTCCGGATCGCGACCAAGGTTGCCGACGAGGATGACTTTGTTGATACCGCGTGCCATGAGGGTGCTCTCGCTGATCGCTGCTGGTGATTCGAAGCCAGCAGTCTAAACCAAGCCAAGACGCAGGCCAAAAGGATTGGTCACCCGGTTTCGTGTGCGTACTCGGCGATTTGCTTGCTGCGATCTGGCTCACCCGCTATCGTCGACGGTTCGCCCCCGCATGGGCAATCCCAACCTTTGAGACAATCGTAATATCGTGGCGGACACCATTTCGGTGCGAGGTGCGCGCACCCACAATCTGAAGAACATCGATCTCGATCTGCCACGTGACAAGCTCGTGGTCATCACCGGGCTCTCGGGGTCGGGCAAATCTTCGCTTGCTTTCGATACCTTGTATGCCGAAGGCCAGCGACGCTACGTCGAATCACTGTCGGCTTATGCACGCCAATTCCTGTCGATGATGGAAAAGCCGGACGTCGATCACATCGAAGGACTGTCACCCGCGATTTCCATCGAGCAGAAGTCGACGTCGCACAACCCTCGCTCAACCGTGGGCACGATCACTGAAATATACGACTACCTTCGCCTGCTCTACGCCCGGGTTGGCGAGCCTAGATGCCCCACCCACGATGCACCGCTTGCGGCACAAACGGTCAGCCAGATGGTGGATCAGGTACTCGCGCTGCCAGGTGACAGACGCATCATGATCCTCGCGCCGGTCATCAACGATCGCAAAGGTGAACACCTGCATGTATTCAAGGAACTGGTTGCCGGTGGTTTCATTCGCGCGCGCGTGGACGGGCTTGTTGTGGACCTGGATAGCCCGCCAGATCTCGACAAGAACAAAAAACACACCATCGAGGCTGTCATCGATCGATTGCGTGTACGTGAAGACATCAAACAGCGGCTCGCCGAATCGTTCGAGACCGCGCTGCAACTTGCCGAAGGTGTGGCCCGCGTGTGCGACATGGACAACGCCGACACTGAGGAGCTGATTTTCAGCGCCCGCTTTGCCTGTCCACATTGTGGTTACAGCATCAGCGAACTCGAGCCTCGAATGTTCTCCTTCAACAACCCGGCCGGCGCATGCCCCGAGTGTGATGGCCTGGGTGTCACACAGTTCTTTGATCCGGACCTTCTGATAGGGGATCCTGAACTCTCACTCGCCGAAGGAGCCATCCGCGGCTGGGATAGGAAGAACATCTACTACTTCCACATGCTCTCGTCACTGGCCAGGCACTACGGCTTCGATGTCGATGTGCCATACAAGAAACTCAGCAAAAAACACCAGAAGGCAATTCTGCAGGGTAGTGGTACCGAGCGGATCGACTTCACTTATGTGAACGAACGAGGCGATAGCATACAGCGGAGCCATCGGTTCGAAGGGGTGATTCCCAACATGGATCGACGCTATCGTGAAACGGACAGCTCGATGGTGCGCGAAAATCTACAGAAATACCTGCGTAGCGCAGCCTGCCCGTCCTGTTCGGGTTCGCGACTGCGTGAAGCCTCGCGTCACGTCTTCATCAACGGTACCAACCTGCCGCAGATCACAACGCGTGCGGTGGAAGACGCACTGTCCTATTTTGGTGAGCTCAAGCTGCAAGGTCAGCGTGCAACCATCGCGTCAAAAATTCTGAAGGAAATCCAGGCGCGCCTGCAATTTCTGGTTGATGTCGGGCTCAACTATCTGACACTTGATCGCAGCGCTGACACCTTGTCAGGTGGAGAAGCGCAACGAATTCGGCTGGCGAGCCAGATCGGTGCAGGGCTGGTTGGTGTGATGTACATCCTCGATGAACCTTCCATTGGTCTGCATCAGCGCGACAACGAGCGTCTGCTTCGAACGCTGACCCACCTTCGAGATCTCGGCAATACCGTATTGGTGGTCGAACACGATGAAGAAGCCATCCGCTCTGCCGACTACATCGTGGACATCGGTCCCGGTGCCGGCGTACATGGCGGTCACATCGTCGCTCAAGGGAAGCTGAAGGACATTCTCGCCAGCAAAAACTCAATCACAGGTCAGTACCTGAGTGGAGTCCGCAGGATCGCGATCCCCGCTAAACGCCATCGGATGCAAGCCGACCAGTGCATCAAGCTGATCGGCGCGTCCGGTAACAATTTGCAGGATGTCACCATCGAAATTCCCTGCGGACTGATGACTTGCGTGACGGGCGTTTCTGGTTCGGGCAAGTCCACCCTGATCAATCACACCTTGTTTCCCATCGCAGCGCAAAAACTGAACGGTGCGACAACTATCAAGCCAGGCCCATTTCGCAGCATCGAAGGACTTGATCACGTCGACAAAGTGGTCGATATCGACCAAAGCCCGATCGGCCGAACGCCTCGTTCAAATCCGGCAACGTACACCGGTTTGTTTACACCAATTCGGGAACTCTTCGCCCAGACTCAGGAAGCCAGAGCTCGCGGTTATCTTCCTGGTCGGTTCAGCTTCAACGTCAAGGGCGGACGTTGTGAAGCTTGTCAGGGCGACGGTGTCATCAAAGTTGAAATGCACTTTCTTCCAGACATCTATGTGTCCTGCGACGTTTGCCACAGCAAGCGGTACAACCGCGAAACGCTCGATGTTGTCTACAAGTCGAAGAACATCCACGACGTGCTGAACATGACGGTAGAAGAAGCGCGCGTGTTTTTCGATGCCGTACCGACCCTGTCTTCCAAGTTACAGACACTGATGGACGTGGGCCTGTCGTATATTCGTCTTGGCCAGAGCGCCACCACCCTCTCTGGAGGGGAAGCGCAACGCGTGAAACTATCTCGTGAGCTGTCTCGTCGCGACACCGGCAAGACGCTCTATATCCTCGACGAGCCAACCACCGGCTTGCACTTCCACGATATCGAACAACTGTTAGGTGTGCTGCACAGGTTACGAGATCAAGGCAACACGATCGTCGTCATTGAACACAATCTCGATGTCATCAAGACGGCGGACTGGATCATCGATCTCGGGCCGGAAGGTGGCTCGGGTGGTGGCCGGATACTTGCAATCGGAACGCCGGAAGCAGTGGCAAAAAACAAAGCGTCGCACACCGGACGGTTTCTGAAAGCTACGTTGGCTGCAAAGAACAAGTAGTTGTTTGTTTGGTCCTGAAAGCAACGAGCCCGGATTACCCGGGCTCGTCGTCAGATCCTGATGTCAGCGGACCCGTAGTCCGCGCTAATCTTCGGTGGTGTCGCTATCAGAATCAGCTGCAAGCGTTCGGCCAACGAGCTCAATGAATGCCATTGGCGCAGCATCACCTGCGCGGAAGCCGCACTTGAGAATACGTGTATAGCCGCCGGGACGTGCGTCGTAGCGTGGACCCAGCTCCGTAAACAGCTTGCCGACCGCTTCTTTTGAACGAGTACGCGCAAAAGCGAGACGTCGGTTTGAAACTGAGTCTTCCTTGGCAAGCGTTATCAAGGGCTCGATGAATCGACGCAGCTCTTTGGCCTTAGGCAGCGTGGTGCGGATGACTTCATGCTCGACCAGAGACGCTACCATGTTCTTGTACATGGCGTGTCGGTGTGAGGCATTACGACCGAGTTGACGGCCGCTTAACTTGTGACGCATTAGTTTTCTCTCTCTACCTATAATCAGCGTTGGCTTTTATTCAGCCCTGGCGTTTGCCTCAGGCAACGCGATGATCGCCACGCAGACCACTCGGTGGCCAGTTTTCCAGACGCATCCCTAAGGACAAGCCGCGAGATGCAAGCACATCCTTGATCTCAGTGAGTGACTTCTTGCCAAGGTTCGGTGTCTTCAGCAACTCCACTTCGGTTCGCTGAATCAGATCACCAATGTAATAGATGTTCTCTGCTTTCAGGCAATTTGCCGAGCGCACTGTCAACTCAAGGTCATCCACCGGGCGAGTCAGAATCGGATCGACTTCATCGATCTTCTCTTCAATCATCGGCTCGCCTTCACTTTCCAGATCGACGAACACGGCCAGCTGCTGCTGCAGAATAGTAGCCGCGCGGCGAATCGCTTCTTCTGGATCGATCGTGCCGTTTGTTTCGATCTCGAGGACCAACTTGTCGAGGTCCGTGCGCTGCTCTACGCGTGCAGCCTCTACGCTGTATGACACCCGGCGCATTGGACTGTAGCTGGCATCCAGACGAAGCACGCCAATCGGTCGTGACTCCTCTTCGGTGACGGAGTTGTCGACAGGCACGTAGCCACGACCTCGGGTCACACGGGCTTCCAGACGAATCGAGCCGCGATCGTTCAGCGTGCAGATAACGTGATCCGGATTGGAGATCTCGACATCTTCGGTCAGCTGAAAATCGCCAGCAGTGACTTCGCCACTGCCAGTCTTGTTGATCGTGATGACTGCCTCATCCTGATTGTGCAGGATCACCGCAACGTTTTTCAGGTTCAGCAGGATGTCGATGACATCTTCCTGCACACCGTCGATCGTGCTGTATTCGTGCAGTACACCGTCGATCTGCACTTCCGTGACGGCGCAACCCGGCATGGATGACAGCAGGATGCGGCGAAGTGTATTACCGAGCGTATGACCAAATCCGCGTTCCAGCGGTTCCAGAGAGACGCGAGCGCGCGTCGGGCTGGAAGCCTGAACATCAATAATTCGCGGCGTCAGAAATTCATTTACAGATGACATGCAGTCGTCTCCTATGAGCCAATTACTTGGAGTAAAGCTCCACGATCAAGCTTTCGTTGATTTCAGAGGGCAACTCTTCCCTGTCCGGAAGGCGTTTGAAGACCCCTTCCATGGCAGCAGAATTCACGTCCAGCCATTCAATAGAAGGCCTCTGAGCCGACAATTGCATTGCGCCTTGAATGCGCAATTGCTGCTTGGCATGCGTTGCTACAGCCACGGTGTCACCGTCCTGTACCTGGTAAGACGCAATGTTTACCGACACGCCATTCACAACGATTGAACGATGTGAAACCAGCTGTCGTGATTCGGCGCGTGTTGAGCCGAAACCCATTCGATAGACCACGTTGTCCAGTCGACGTTCCAGCAGCATCAACAGATTGGCGCCGGTATTTCCCTTCTGGCGTTCTGCCTTCTGGTAATAATTGCGGAACTGACGCTCCAGCAATCCATAAATACGGCGAACTTTCTGCTTTTCTCGCAGCTGCACCGCGTAGCCGGACAAACGACCACGTCGAGCACCGTGCTGACCGGGAACCGCTTCGATCTTGCACTTGGAATCAATCGGTCGGACACCACTCTTCAGAAAGAGGTCAGTGCCTTCGCGACGTGCAAGCTTGAGTTTCGGACCAAGGTAACGAGCCATGTTTTACTCCGTACCTTTATACACGACGCCGCTTTGGAGCGCGGCAACCGTTGTGTGGAATGGGGGTGATGTCGGAAATGCTGTTGATTCGCAGTCCGGCTGCATTCAGTGCACGAACGGCAGACTCACGACCAGGGCCTGGTCCCTTGACGCGTACGTCAACACTCTTCATGCCATATTCCAGTGCTACCGTGCATGCCTTCTCGGCAGCAACTTGCGCTGCAAATGGCGTGCTCTTGCGCGAGCCCCGAAAGCCGGAACCGCCGGAAGTTGCCCATGTCAGCGCGTTGCCCTGACGATCGCTGATCGTGACTATCGTGTTGTTGAACGACGCATGTACGTGCGCGATTCCGTCGGTCACGACGCGTTTGATTTTTTTCTTTTCAGCCATAGCTCTTCAAATCCGGTTCATTACTTGCGGATGGGACGGGTAGGTCCCTTCCGAGTTCGTGCGTTCGTTCGTGTTCTCTGACCTCGCACCGGAAGATTGCGGCGATGACGCAACCCGCGGTAGCAACCAAGGTCCATCAATCGCTTGATGTTCATGTTGATGGATCGGCGCAGATCGCCTTCTACCGTCAACTTGGTGATTTCAGTACGAAGTGCATCCAGACGTTCTTCGGCCAGGTCGCCAATCTTTTCGTTTGGCGCAATGCCTGCTGCTTCGCAGATGCGCAGCGCAGTCGTCCGACCGATACCATAGATGTAAGTCAGCGAAATACCGGCATGCTTGTTATCCGGTACGTTGATTCCAGCAATACGAGCCATGTTTCAACCTTGCCGTTGTTTGTGTCGCGGTTCAACACTACAAATCACACGAACCGCGCCGTTGCGTCGAACGATCTTGCAGTTTCGGCAAACTTTTTTCACCGATGCACGAACTTTCATGTCTGTTCCCCAATTCCTGGCCGTTAGGCTCCGGTCGTCAGCTTCGCTTTCGACCGTAATTCTGTAGATTCGACTTTTCCATGAGCTTCGCGTACTGCGAAGACATCAGATGACTTTGGATCTGAGCCATGAAATCCATGGCCACCACCACAACGATCAACAACGCTGTTCCACCCAGTTGGAAAGTGATGTTGAACGCAACCACCATGAACTCGGGTAACAGACAGACCATCGTGACGTAGAGGGCGCCAAAGCAGGTCAGTCGTGTAATGACATCATCGATATAACGCGCTGTCTGTTGGCCTGGTCGAATACCCGGGACATAAGCACCCTGCCGCTGCAGATTACCGGCGATATCCTTGGGATCCATCATGATCGCGGTATAGAAGAAACTGAAAAAGATGATGCCGGCGGCGAACAGCAGGATATAGAGTGGCTGCCCCGGCGACAAGACAAGCGCAACTTCCTGAAGCCATGCCATGCCGGGACTTGCACCAAACCACTGAGCCATCGACGCCGGTGCAAGCAGTAGACTCGATGCAAAGATCGCTGGAATGACACCCGCCATGTTGACCTTGAATGGTAAATGGCTCGACTGGCTCTGATAAACGCGTCGACCTTGCTGACGGCGAGCATAGTTCACAGTGATTCGACGCTGGCCGCGCTCTATAAACACTACCAGCGCGACGATGATGACGGCCAACACAGCGATGGCCAGCAGCGCGATAATGTTGATATCCCCTTGTCGGGCAGCTTCAAAGGAGCGGCCAATCGCTGCCGGGAAGCCTGATACGATTCCGGAAAAAATCAGCAGGCTAATACCGTTACCGACGCCTCGTTCGGTGATCTGCTCCCCCAGCCACATCATGAACATTGCGCCGGTGACAAGCGTAATGATCGACACCGCATAGAAGGTAATGCCGAGATTGAAAGCAAGACCTTGTGCGGCCAGCGTACTGGTCATGGATATACCCTGAACAATCGCCAGCCCCAACGTGCCCCATCGGGTGTACTGCGTGATCTTGCGGCGACCCGCTTCGCCTTCCTTGCGCAATTGCTGCAAAGGAGGATGCATCATCGAGAGGAGGTTCATGATGATGCTGGACGTAATGTACGGCATCACGCCCAGTGCAAGAATACTCATACGCTCCCAAGCTCCGCCTGAGAACATATTAAAGAGTTCGAGTATTCCACCCTGATTTTGGGAAAACAGCTGCGCCAGTTTTTCAGGATTAATACCCGGGACTGGGATGTGCGTACCTATCCGATAGACGAGCAATGCAATCAGGACAAACAGCAGGCGGCTGCGCAGCTCGGAGAGCCCCGCTTGCATGCCAGCCAATTGTCCTGCGTTAGTAGCCATTGATCCCGAGTTTCCCGTTAGACCTTCATCAAGCCGCGACTGCTTCAGCAGTTGCTTCGACCGTTCCACCCGCAGCTTCGATCGCGGCGCGAGCACCCTTGGTGACGACTACGCCTTGAATTTTTACCGCACGAGCGATGGCGCCTGACAACATGATACGAACACGCTTCATGTCTTTTCGAACGACGTTGGCCGCTTTTAATGTCTCGAGGGAGATGACATCCCCTTCAACCTTGGCAAGTTCGCCCAAACGAACCTCGGCAGTTTCAAGCGCCAGCGCGGTGCGAAAACCGAACTTCGGCAATCGCTTCTGAAGGGGCAACTGGCCGCCTTCAAATCCAGGTCGAACGCCGCCGCTCTTGCGTGAGCCCTGTCCCTTGGTACCGCGGGTTGCGGTTTTACCCCAACCCGATGAAGAGCCTCGGCCAACTCGGCGCTTCGGTTTCTTGCTGCCTGCTGCGGGATGTAAATCGTTGAGGCGCACGCTTATTCTCCTTCGACCTTTACGAGGTAATGCACTCGCGCAATCATGCCGCGTACCGCTGCGGTATCTTCGACTTCGACGGTATGTCCGATTCGGCGCAATCCCAATCCGGCCACACAAGCCTTATGTGCCTTCAGCCGACCGATGCTGCTTTTGATCTGAGTCACTCTTACTTTGCCCGTTACTGGACTATTCATCGCCTCTACTCCGCCTCAACCCGCTCACTTCGATTCGGTGCCCAACGCTGTTACGCGCGAATTTCCTCGACACTCAGCCCACGCTTCGCGGCGATCGAGTCGGGTGACTGCATGTTCCGTAAAGCCTTGAACGTTGCTCGCACGACGTTCACCGGGTTCGTCGAGCCATAACTCTTGGCCAGCACGTTGTGAATTCCGGCGGCCTCGAACAGCGCCCGCATCGTGCCTCCGGCAATCACGCCAGTACCTTCGGATGCAGGCTGCATGAAGACCTTGGACGCACCATGTCGCGCAGTCAGCGGATACCAGATCGTTGATCCGTTCAGATCCACATGAACCATATTTCGACGAGCAGCCTCCATCGCTTTCTGGATCGCCACCGGCACTTCACGCGCTTTACCGCGCCCAAATCCGATCTTGCCGTTGCCATCACCCACGACCGTCAGCGCCGTAAAGGCGAAAATACGACCGCCTTGCACAACCTTCGCAACTCGATTGACCTGGACGAGTTTCTCGACCAGGCCTTCTTCTTTTATTTCGTCTGCATATGCCATTTAAAACTCCAGTCCCGCTTCACGGGCGGCATCGGCCAAGGCCTTGATCCGACCATGGAATTTGAATCCCGAACGATCGAATGCCACCTTGGTGATCCCCTGCTCCCGACCGCGGGCAGCGACCAAGGCGCCAACCTTGCCCGCAGCACCAGCATTACCGGTCGCTTCACCGTCAAAGGCCTTTTCCAGTGTCGATGCCTGCGCAAGCACGCGATCGCCGGCAGGTGCCAGCAACTGCGCATAGATATGCCGGGGCGTCCGATAGACAGCCAGGCGAATCGCGCCAAGTTCGCGCATCTTCGCGCGTCCACGCCGTGCTCGGCGCAATCTCGCTGCTTTCTTTTCCTGCATGATTATTTCTTCTTGGCCTCTTTTCTACGCACTCGCTCGCCCTGGTATCGAACGCCTTTGCCCTTGTAGGGCTCTGGAGGGCGAATTCCTCGAATTTCTGCTGCGACCTGCCCAACTCTTTGACGATCAGCGCCGCTGATAATTACTTCAGTTTGCGACGGCGTCTGCACCGTGATGCCCGTGGGTAGCTGATAGGCGACTGGATGGGAGAAACCCAACTGCAGATTCACAATGCTGCCCTGTGCCTGAGCGCGATATCCGACACCCTGGAGCTCCAGACGCTTCTGAAATCCGGTTGTCACGCCAGTCACCATATTGCTGACGACAGCACGTGTCGTACCGGCAATTGCGTCGGCTGATTTATCTTCGCCTCGTGGAGCAAACGTCAGCTCTCCACCTTCTTGTGTAATTTCAACCTGAGCGTGAATCTGATGCGTCAACGTACCCTTCGCTCCCGTCACCGAAAGATGCTGGCCGTCAATTTTCACTTCTACGCCGTTTGGAACCGAAACCGGCTTTTTCGCTACGCGCGACATATCTACCTCGTCAAAAGACCGTGCAAATGACTTCGCCACCCACGCCCTGGGCGCGGGCAACGCGGTCCGTCAGCATTCCCTTGTCGGTGCTGACGATGGCAATACCCAGCCCGCCGCGAACTTTCGGCAGGTCTGAGCTCTCTTTGTAAATCCGCAGGCCAGGGCGCGATACGCGCTTGACCTCTTCTATGACCGGCACGCCTTTCACGTACTTGAGCTGTACTGTGAGGACCGGTTTTGTATCAGCGCTTTCCTGATAGCTGGCGACATAACCTTCGCCAACCAGCACATCAAGAATTGCCCGCTTCTGTTTGGAAGAGGGCATGCTCACTTCAGCATGTCGTGCAGCCTGCGCATTCCGGATTCGGGTCAGCAGGTCGGCAACGGGATCTTGCATCGTCATAAGGATTCTCCTGCGCTCACCAGCTGGCCTTGACCAGACCTGGAACGTCGCCGCGCATTGCTGCTTCTCTAAGTTTGTTTCGGCCCAATCCGAACTTGCGATAGACGCCATGTGGACGACCGGTAATACCGCAGCGTCGTTGTCGTCGAACGGGGCTTGCATCGCGCGGCAGAGCCTGCAGTTTCAGCTGTGCTTCCCAACGCTGATCTTCCGGCAGATTGCGGTTATTCACAGTCGCCTTCAGACGCGTACGCTTTTTGCTGTACTTGCTTGCCAACCGAGCGCGCTTGTCTTCGCGCTCCAGCATCGATTTTTTTGCCATGCGATATAGCCTTCGCTTAAGTTCGGAATGGAAAATTGAACGCTTTCAACAACGCCAGAGCTTGTGCATCCGTTTGCGCCGTGGTCGTTATCGTGATGTTCATACCGCGGATCTTGTCGATCTTGTCGTAATCAATTTCCGCAAAAATGATCTGTTCTGTGATCCCCATGTTGTAGTTTCCACGGCCATCGAATCCCTTTGGATTCAAACCTCGGAAGTCACGTGTACGCGGCAGGGCAATACCAATGAGACGATCAATGAACTCGTACATACGCTGTGCACGAAGCGTCACCATGCAACCCACCGGCCAGCCTTCACGAATCTTGAATCCGGCTTCGGACTTGCGCGCCTTCGTTATGACGACTTTCTGACCGGCGATTGCCGTCAGGTCACCCACTGCAAAATCCAGGATTTTCCGATCACCAACGGCTTCGCCAACGCCCATATTGAGCGCAACCTTGGTCAGCCTTGGCACGGCCATGATGTTGTCGATTCCCAGCTCACTCATGAGCTTTGGGCGAATCTCGGTGTTATACCGCTCTGCTAAGTTCATCGCCTCGGACCTCGTTAATCGATCTTGGCGCGTGATGATTTGAACACGCGCGCTTTCTTGCCATCTTCCAGCGAATAACCGATGCGGTCAGCTTTGCCGGCTGCTGCATTCCAGATCGCCACATTGGAAGCCTGGATGGGCGCTTCCTGATCAATGATGCCGCCGACACGCCCAAGATTGGGATTCGGCCGCTCATTCTTCTTCACCATGTTGATGCCCTGGACCAGCAGACGCCCGTCATCCATAACCCGGATGACCTGACCTCGTTTGCCTTTGTCGCGACCAGCAATCACCACCACTTCATCGTTTTTCTTGATCTTCACCTTGATACTCGACATGGCGACGCTCACAACACTTCCGGGGCCAGCGAAACGATACGCATGAATTTCTCCGTGCGTAGTTCCCGCGTGACAGGTCCAAATATGCGCGTACCGACAGGTTGTTGCTGGTTGTTCAACAGCACTGCGGCGTTCTGGTCGAACCGAATCAACGAACCGTCTGGCCGCCGAACGCCTTTTTTGGTCCGGACAACAACCGCGTTCATGACCTGGCCTTTCTTGACCTTTGCTCGCGGAATCGCGTCCTTCACCGTGACCTTGATGACATCACCGACGCCGGCGTACCGACGGTGCGAGCCGCCGAGTACCTTGATGCACTGGACTCTTCGCGCGCCGCTGTTGTCGGCGATGTCCAGCATGGTTTCGACCTGAATCATGTCAGTCCCCTCAGACTTCTTGCGCCCGTTCGTCGATGCTCTTCAGCATCCACGTCTTGGTCTTGGAAATTGGCGCGCATTCAACAACTGTTACAACATCACCGATGTTGCAGCTGTTGTCCTGATCGTGCGCATGCAGCTTCTTGGATTTACGGACATACTTGCCATACACAGGATGCTTCACACGTCGCTCAACCAGTACGGTGATCGACTTCTGCATGCGATTGCTCACCACCGTACCGGTAACGGTACGCGGGTTGCTCGTCTTCGCCGCACTGGCTTCTTTATCAGCCACTTTGCTTCTCCCGCATCACGGTCTTCACCCTGGCAATTTCCCGACGGTTGGTTTTGAACAGATGGGTCTGGCCCAACTGACCACTAGCGCGTTGCATGCGCAGACCGAAATCTTCCTTGCGCAAGCGCAACAACTCTCCCATCAATTCGTCCGCCGTCTTGTCACGAAGTTCCTTCACATCCATCACATCACCGCCCTTCTGACAAAGCTGGTCTGGAACGGCAACTTGGCAGCCGCCAACGCAAACGCCTCACGCGCGACTTCCTCAGGCACGCCCTCCATTTCATAGAGGACTTTGCCCGGCTGCACCAGTGCAACCCAATATTCAACGTTACCCTTACCTTTACCCTGACGAACCTCAAGAGGCTTTTTGGTAATGGGTTTGTCCGGAAAAACGCGGATCCAGATTTTCCCGCCGCGTTTGATCTTCCGCGTCATGGCCCTTCGCGCGGCTTCGATCTGTCTTGCTGTAAGACGACCGCGTGCCAGTGCTTTCAGGCCAAATTCTCCAAAGCTGACTTTGCTACCACGGAGTGCAAGTCCGCGATTGCGACCCTTCTGCTGCTTTCTGAACTTGGTGCGTTTCGGCTGTAACATGTTCTTGTCTCTTCAGTTCCACCAGCCTGTCAGGCTTGTGCGTCGTCAGTTGGACGACCCAGAATCTCGCCTTTGAAAATCCAGACTTTCACGCCGAGTACGCCATAGGTGGTATGGGCCTCCCAAGTGGCGTAGTCAATATCCGCACGCAAGGTGTGCAAAGGCACGCGCCCTTCGTGGTAGACCTCGGAACGCGCGATTTCGGCCCCACCCAGACGACCCGCAACACGTACCTTGATTCCTTCAGCTCCCATGCGAAGCGCATTCTGAATAACCCGCTTCATGGCCCGCCGGAATTGCACCCGCCGCTCCAGCTGTTGTGCGACGTTCTGGGCGACCAGTAACGCGTCCAGCTCAGGCTTGCGGATTTCCTCGATATTGACGTGCACTTTGGCATTCATGCGTTCTTCGAGATCTCGACGCAGACGCTCAACGTCCTCGCCCTTCTTGCCAATGACGATACCTGGCCGCGCCGTGTGTATCGTCAGTCGCGCCGTCTGCGACGAGCGCTGGATTTCGATTCTCGACACAGATGCCTGGGACAGGCGAGTCCGCAGATAGTCTCGCACAGCGAGATCATTCAGCAGATAACGGCTGTACTGCGTTTTGTCCGCATACCACACAGATGAGTGTGACTTGGTGATACCAAGTCGAATACCTGTCGGATGTACTTTTTGACCCATATTCAGTCTTTCCCTATGCCCCGGCTTGATCCGACACACGAACAGTTATGTGACAAGTGCGTTTGCTGATTCGATCAGCGCGTCCTTTCGCTCGCGGCTGGATCCGCTTGAGCGTCGTTGCTTCATTGACGAAAACCTCTGAAATGACAAGGTCATCAACGTCCGCAGCTTCGTTGTTCTCGGCATTGGCGATGGCCGATTCCAGTACCTTGCGAACAAGATCGGCGCCTTTTTTGGTGCTGAACGTCAAAACATTCAACGCATCGCTGACAGGCTTGCCACGTACCAGGTCGACCACCAGCCGCGCCTTCTGCGCTGACAGGCGCAATCGTTTCGCGGTCGCACTAACTTCCATCGCCGTCTCCACCCTTTATTTCTTCGCCTTCCTGTCAGCCGAATGGCCACGGAAGGTACGTGTCGGCGAAAACTCACCGAGTTTGTGGCCAACCATATCTTCGCTGACGAAGACAGGTATGTGCTGCCGACCGTTATGTACCGCCAACGTAAGACCCACCATGTCCGGCAGAATCATCGATCGTCGCGACCAGGTCTTGATCGGCTTTCGATCCTTGTTGGCGCTGGCGACTTCCACCTTCTTGACCAGATGAAGGTCAACGAATGGTCCCTTATGCAATGATCTTGGCACTTGCTCTCCTCCTGCGTCGTTATCGCTTCGAGCGTCGACGCACGATCAGACGATCGGTTCGCTTGTTCTTGCGTGTCTTGTAACCTTTGGTCGGCATACCCCATGGAGACACGGGGTGTCGGCCACCCGAAGTCTTGCCTTCGCCACCACCATGCGGATGGTCGACGGGGTTCATTGCAACACCACGTACTGTCGGTCGCACGCCAGCCCAACGCTTGGCTCCAGCCTTACCGATGGAACGCAAACTGTGTTCACTGTTGGATACTTCTCCGAGTGTCGCTCGACACTCGACCAGCACACGGCGCATTTCACCTGAGCGCAAACGCAGCGTGGCATACGTTCCTTCACGTGCAACCAGCTGACATGAGCCGCCGGCGCTGCGCACCATCTGCGCTCCCCGTCCTGGCTTGAGTTCTACACAGTGGATAACGCTACCAAGCGGGACACTGCGCAGTGGCATGCAATTTCCTGCACGGATGGGTGCTCCTGAACCACTGACCAACACATCACCTGCATTCACGCCTTTTGGCGCGATGATGTATCGGCGCTCCCCATCCTTGTACTTCAACAGCGCGATATTCGCAGTTCTGTTGGGGTCGTACTCAAGACGCTCCACTGTCGCTGGAACACCATCCTTGTCGCGCTTGAAATCGACAATGCGGTAGTGCTGCTTGTGACCGCCACCTTGATGCCGCGTAGTGATGCGTCCGGTGTTGTTACGCCCACCATGACGCTTCTGCGGCTCAAGCAGCGGCTTGTACGGCCCCTCGGTGTGGAGGTCCTTGTTTACAATCTTAACGACGAACCGACGGCCCGGCGAAGTTGGTTTTGTCTTTACGACTGCCATTGCGCTATTCCTACTCGGTCATCAGGAAGTCGATTTCTTGCCCGGCCGCAACACGGACATACGCCTTCTTCCAATTCTTCTTGTGAGACATGCCTCGGGCGGTACGCTTTACCTTGCCCTTGACGTTGATAGTCGTCACCCCTGTTACCTGCACCTTGAACAAAGTCTCTACAGCGACCTTGATTTCGGGTTTGGTGGCATCAACTGCAACCTTGAACGCATATTGGTTGGCTTGATCGCCAATACGAGTGGTCTTTTCGGAGATGTGCGGCTCACGAATCAGTGTGTATACACGTTCCTGGTTCATACCAGACTCTCCTCGATCTGCTTGAGTGCGCTGACAGTGACCAGCACAGAGTCATGGCTGATAAGACTCACTGGGTCTACGCTCTCCACGTCCACCACATCGACGTACCTGAGATTACGTGCAGACAGGTAGAGATTTTCGTCGACGGTGTCCGTCACGATCAGAACGTTGCTGAGTTCCAGCGTCTTCAGTTTTTCGATCAACGATTTGGTGTGTGGCGCATCCATCGTGAAGGACTCCGCAACAATCAATCGCCCCTGACGAATCAACTCTGACAGGATGCATTGGAGGGCGCCGCGATACATTTTGCGGTTGACCTTCTGGCTATGATCCTGGGTTACAGCGGCGAAAATCTTGCCACCGCCACGCCACAAGGGGCTGCGAATACTCCCTGCTCGAGCGCGACCGGTACCTTTCTGACGCCAAGGCTTTTTACCACCGCCTCGAACTTCAGCGCGGGTCTTCTGCCCAACCGTGCCCTGACGCCCAGCCGCCATATAGGCTGTAACGACCTGATGAACCAGGGACTCATTGAATTCTCGATCAAACGCAGTAGACGAAACTTCTACTGTTCCAGCATTCGCAGCGAGATTCAGATTCATGCTGCACTCCCCTTCGCTGCCTTCACGGCCTTCGCCTTGGTCGCTGGCGTGATACAAATCTCGCCGCCAACTGCGCCGGGGACTGCGCCCTTCACGAGCAGTAGATTACGCTCAGCATCGATACGAACGATCTCAAGATTCTGTACGGTGACGGTTTCATGGCCCATATGTCCGGCCATCTTTTTGCCTTTGAATACACGACCCGGGGTCTGGCATTGGCCGATGGATCCTGGAGCCCGGTGAGACACGGAGTTGCCGTGACTGGCGTCCTGCGTGCGGAAATTCCAGCGCTTGACTGCGCCCTGGAACCCCTTACCTTTTGATACGCCCTGAACATCAACCATCTGTCCAATCGCAAATACTTCTACACCGACCAGACCACCCAGCACCGCTGCCTCGGGAATCGTGTCGACCCGAAATTCTCGAATCGATTTTCCCGCGGCCGTTCTGGCTTTGGCGAAGTGCCCCGCTGCAGGTTTGCTGACCCTGGACTGTTTTACCTCGCCCGCAGTCGTTTGCAGCGCTGTATAGCCATCGCTGTCCGGCGTCTTGATTTGCGTGATGCGGTTGGGCGTTACCTCAATGACGGTGACCGGAACCGATCGTCCGTCTTCCGTAAAGACCCGCGTCATGCCGCTTTTTTTGCCTACCAGGCCAATTGCCATCATTTTCCCCATCAATCCCGCGTATACGCGAACCGCCTACCGCAGACAGACCATGTCCACGAGTAAGCGGTTCTACACGGTTTGCTGGCCCCCTATCGGGGCCCTGTCGTAACGCCAGACCCTCACGAACGCCGTTGTACGGCATCGGTGATGATCCGGAACTCAATTCAAGCTGATCTGTACTTCCACCCCTGCTGCCAGGTCGAGCTTCATCAACGCATCGACCGTCTTCTCTGTCGGCTCAACAATGTCGAGCACTCGCTTATGTGTCCTGATTTCATACTGATCCCGCGCGTCCTTGTTGACGTGTGGTGAAATCAGAATGGTAAAGCGCTCCTTACGCGTCGGCAGCGGTATGGGACCTCGTACTTGAGCACCGGTACGCTTGGCTGTTTCTACGATCTCGCGAGTCGATACATCGATGAGACGATGGTCGAACGCTTTCAGACGAATGCGAATACGCTGGCTCTGCACTAAAGACTCCAATCCCCACTGACCGATAAAAAATGTAACGACTACTACCCCTCACCACCTCACGATGGCGAAGCTGATTCCGTTACATTTCTGTTAAAGAACGCCCTTGAAAAAGGGAGCGCGAATTATACGCACGAGACCCGCTCGCGCAACCTTAATTTCCTATGAGCTTACACAAGGCCTCTCATGAAGCCGTGTGCATCTGTATTTCCGCCCTACTTCACGATCTGCGTAACGACACCCGAGCCGACCGTTCGACCGCCCTCACGGATTGCAAACCGCTGCTTCAACTCCATCGCAATCGGACTGATCA
>JAYSTS010000005.1:0-8480 GCA_043719475.1 Gammaproteobacteria bacterium
ATAACAAGAGCAAAAACACGGTTGACCCTGCTGGCACCGGAAGCTGTATTCCGCGCAGCCGTGAATCGAGTCATTCAGCGGGACTCCGGTCTGGCCGACCGATTGATCTGACCATCCACATTGACAAACCTCACGAATCGAGAAGACCAGCCAAGCGCCGAAATAGCACATAAAGCTATAATCCCAGCGTTATCCAGGGTCCATCGAACATGATCGAGCATTCGCCAGTGGTCTCCACACCGATCGAGCTTGAGATCAATGGGCGTGTGTTCGTCTGTTCCCCAAAGCAAGCGCTCGAACCTCTGCTGGACTACATCCGCGCCCAGCCAGGATTGACCGGCACCAAGGAAGGGTGCGGAACGGGAGAGTGTGGCGCCTGCATGGTGCTCCTTGAAAGTCCGACAGGATGGCAGGCGATCAACAGCTGTTTGCTTTCGCTGGGACAGACTCACGGGCAGCGCGTCGTGACCATTGAGGGCGTTGGCGAGCTTGTCAACTCAGTTTTGCATCCCGCACAAGAGGCGATGATCACCTGCCGCGCTGCCCAGTGCGGCTTCTGCACACCAGGCATGGTCATGACACTCGCTTCCATGTCTCTCGCTTCCATGTCTCTCGCCTCGACGACCACTTCCGACTGCGAATCGGGTGAGACAGTTCGTAAAAAAGCAGATCTTCAAGCTGCCCTGGCCGGCAATCTCTGCCGATGCACAGGCTATCGACCGATCCTCGATGCGGCTGAACGCTTCACCAGTCGCCTCACAACCGTCCGGAATTCCATTCCCGGAAAACGGTTTGCACGAAAATCACGCTGCCACGGAGAGCTTCCCAGGTTTTTCGCACCCGTCACGCTTGATGAACTGCTGTCCCTGCGAAATGACTATCCAGAAGCAGTGCTCCTTGCGGGAGGAACTGATCTGATGATTCGCTGGAACGAAAGTGGAACTTACCCGCAGACGGTGATCTCGACCCGGGATGTCGAGGCGCTTGGTGAACTGACCAGGCAACCGGAACAGATCCGCATCGGCGCATCTGTCCCACTCCAGCGAGTCTTCCAGATTTTGCTCGAACAGTATCCAGAGCTGACAGAGTATCTTCGGCGCTTCGCGTCCCCCGCCATCAACACGATGGCAACCCTGGCAGGCAACCTGCAGACCGCTTCACCTGTCGGCGACATGATCCCGCTGATGGTCGTACTGGGTGCGTCGGTTACTCTTGCCAGCACGACATCCTTACGCTCGATTCCGGTTGCAGATTTCTACCAGAACTATCGAGCCACCGATATCCGGCCGACTGAGGTGATCACTGCCGTCCTCCTTCCTCAACGACAACCACATCAACACATCTTCGCCTACAAGGTGGCAAAGCGCTTCGATCAGGACATTTCCACACTGACAGCAGTGGCAGCCTTGACCATTCACGACTCGGTCATCACCAAGGCCACGATCTGTTACGGCGGAATGAGCGCCACTGTTCATCGTGCCAGGCAGACGGAAAAATCGTTGATCGGCAGGCCGTTCGATACCACCAGCGTGGAGGTTGCGGGTCTGATATTAGAACAAGACTATTCCCCCATCAGCGATTTGCGCGGGAGTTCCGACTATCGACGTCGGGTCGCTGCCAATCTCCTGCGGAAAATGCTGATCGATTATGGCGGCACTGAATCCACCAGTGCCTGGCAGGTGTCGCAGCGGTGACTACGCAAGCTCGTCGCACGCATCGACCCTCTCATCTGTTCGCCACGGGCCAGGCGGTTTTCACCGACGATGTTCCCGTTCCTGCAGACACCCTCTACATCGCTCTGGGGTTGAGCGACATTGCCCGCGGTAGAATCGTCTCGATGAATCTTGACGCGGTCAGATCTGGCGAGGGTGTGGTGGACGTGCTCACCGCAGCCCAGATTCCCGGCATCAACCGCAGCAGTCTGCTCGGCAGCGATCCGGTGTTCGTGGCAACTGAGGTCGAATATTCAGGCCAATGCCTTTTTGCCGTGGTAGCTCACTCCGAAGCGGCGGCTCACGCAGCAGCGAGGCAGGCACAGGTTCACTACGAAGAATTCACCGCGATAGTCACCATTGACCAGGCACGGGCAGCCGGCGAAGTGCTCTGCGCGCCGCTGCTGGTCACTCGTGGAGACGCAACCGAATCACTGGCCGGAAGTCCTCACCAGCTGCATGGGGTTCTCAGCATCGGCGGCCAGGAACACTTCTACATGGAAACCCAGGTAACCGTCGCGTTTCCGGAGGACGATGGCCAGGTGCGCCTGGTCGTATCGACTCAACATCCTTCGGACGTCCAGATCCTGGTTGCAAATACCCTGGGAGTAAGCGCCAACGACATCACCGTACAGTGTCCACGTCTGGGCGGTGGATTTGGTGGCAAGGAAACCCAGGCGGCCCTGTTTGCCTGTATCGCGGCAATAGCCTGTGTACGCACCAGAAGGGCCGTCAAGCTCCGCATGCATCGACGCGAAGACATGCGCAACACCGGCAAGCGTCACGATATGGTGGCAAACTATTCGGCCGGCTTCACTGCAGCTGGCCTGCTGCAGGCGTTGTCTGTTCGCCTCGATATGCGCTGTGGTTTTTCTAACGACCTTTCGATTGCCGTGGCAACCAGGGCCCTCCTGCACGTAGACAACGCCTACTTCATAACGCACGTACGACTGCAGGCCAACCTGTTCCGCACCCACACGGCGTCGAACACGGCATTTCGAGGTTTCGGTGCACCACAAGCCATGCTGTTGATCGAGCACATACTGGATGATATCGCCACCGTCCTCGATCTGGACCCGGTCACCGTCAGGCAGAGCAACTACTACGGTATCGCGTCGCGCAATCAGACGCCCTATGGCATGACGGTGCGCGACAATATTCTGACCCGACTCACCGACGAGATTCTGGAATCTTCGCGATACGCAATCAGAAGACAGGAGATTCAGACCTGGAACGATACGCACAGCGTTCTCAAGCGAGGCATTGCCTTCACCCCTGTCAAGTTTGGAATAGCCTTTTCGCAGACCTTTCTCAACCAGGGGGCGGCACTCCTGCACGTCTACACCGATGGTTCCATTCTCGTTTCACACGGTGGAACGGAAATGGGGCAAGGGCTCTCTGACAAGATATCGCACGTCGTCGAACGCTCTTTTGGTGTAGATCCTGTACGTATCCGTGTTGCGACAACCGATACAACAAGAGTGCCGAACGCGTCACCAACCGCGGCTTCCGCGAGCAGTGATCTCAATGGCCATGCCGCCGTCGACGCTGTCAATCAGGTCAAGAAACGTCTGCTGTTATTCGCCGCACACCACTATTCCTGTGCGCTGAGTGAATGTTCGATTCACAATGATCTGCTCCACCTGGGCGAGCGTACGGTTTCTTTCGATGAACTCATCGATCATGCGCACAAAGCCCGCATTTCACTGTCTGCCACCGGTTTCTATGCTACGCCCGACATCCACTTCGACCCCAAGCATATGGTCGGTCAACCGTTTTTCTACTTCGTCTATGGTGTCGCGGTCAGCGAAGTGGTGGTGGACGTTCTCACCGGTGAACACCGACTGTTGCAGGTCGATATCCTTCAGGACGCGGGTCAGTCACTCGACCCGGTTGTGGATCTTGGCCAGATCGAAGGGGGATTCATGCAGGGCGTTGGTTGGTTGACCATGGAAGAACTGGTCTGGTCGGAATCGGGAACACTGCTCACTGACAGTCCGGCCACCTACAAGATCCCGACCAGCCATGACATTCCCCCCATCTTCAATGTCAGATTGACGGACTGGACCGAGAACCGCGTCGAGTCACTCTTTCGCTCCAAAGGTATTGGAGAACCACCGTTGCCATTGGCTATTTCCACGTTCCTGGCCGTCAAGCGGGCGATCACCGGTAACCAACGGTCGTTACCGGTTCTGCTCAACGCTCCGGCGACACCGGCAAATGTGATCGACGCGCTGACCAGCCGACATGCGGACAATTCTTGCATCCGCAGCACGTCGAATCCGAGATAGGGCGATACAGTTGAACCCTACCGTCGTACCCCGAACCAGCAACAGATGATTGTTTCATTGAAGTCCCACCTCACCGACTTGATCAAGCGGATCCATCGGCGCAAAGGCCTGCCGATTCTTCCACCCGGTGAACGTATCGAAATCGACATCGCAGAACGGCAGGATCGTCAACTCCTGCTCGATCTGGCAGCGGAACATGGGCCGATCTTCAAGGGCACATTGGAAAATAAACTGGGAATTTGCATCGTCGGCTTGTCACTCGGCAAACGATTCCTGAAGGAGCATGCCGATAACATACAGGCCTCGAACATCGACATCTCCCGGGTCGTCAGCGGCGGGTTCATGCGACAGATGCAGGGCGATGTGCATCGACACTATCGTCGGATGTTGATGGCCGCACTGCTTCCCGATGGCTTCGTAGTGCGCGACGACTTGACCCGGCAGTCCATGTCCAGACTGCTCAACCAATACGCCGATACCGGCGACTACTCCTCAGAGTCCTGGCAACGCACCCTTAACACACTCATCACAGAAGTGCTTATCCAGGTGCTGTTGGGTTTTGATCCGCAATCACGGCAGGGACAGCTGATTTACGATGCGTACAACAAACTCGGCCCCTATGGCCTGGTGTGGAACCTCACCGAAGCACAATTCAGTGCGTTCGCACAAATCCGTAGCCTGGTTGAGCGGACAATCGATGCGAAGGAGGTCAACGCTTCTTGCCTGCTTGGCCGACTGCTCGCGCAACCGGACTTCGACGCCGCGATGCTGGGCAACCTCATCTACATGACGGAGATGGGACGTTACGACATGCAGACCTATTTTCGCTGGCTGTCACGTTACGCTGCATTGAACCAACCGGCACTGCTACTCGCGCGAAGATCCACGCAGGGCGATTCTCTATTGATGCGGTCCTTCGTCCTGGAAGTCTTGCGTACCGACCAGAGCGAGCGGCTGATGCGGCGATGCCTGTCCGACATCGAATTCGAGGGTTTTCTGTTCCCCAAGGACACGATCGTCCGGATCTGCATGTGGGAAGCACACCATGACGCCGCGGTTTTTCCTGCACCGCTCAGGTTTCAGGCCGATCGTTTCGCAGCTGACAAGATCCATCACGAACGTTTCTCTCCATTCGGGCTCGACCGGCATCAGTGTCCGTTCAGCGAACTTGTCATAAGGCTGGCCAGCACTTTCCTGCAGACCCTGGGCGACTATGAATTTTCAGCCACCGGGGATGGCGCGCCTGTTCGCGGGGCTTATCACTGGGAGCCGGCCACGGATTTTTCACTGCAACTGGCCCGACTTCAGCATTGACCATGTCGACCTACGAGCAATCATCGAATTCCAACGTCTGCGCGCTTGTCGAGCGCCAGGTTATCGCCACACCGGACGCGACGGCGCTGATCGTCGGTGAGGAACCGATCAGCTATCGAAAACTCTGGCAGCGGGTGTTGGCCATCAGCGCGGCACTACAGAGCAGGTGTCTGCAGGCCGAAGAACCGGTTGGTATCGTTCTTGGCAGGAATCTTGATCTCGTTGCCTCGATACTCGGCATCTGGCACGCAGGTGGTGCCTACGTCCCCATCGATCCAGACGATCCTGCGCCGAGAAACAAACACATTCTGCATAGCGCTGATTGCCGGTTGCTGCTATCGGATCCTGCATCCATGGCAAAACAACAAGGCTTGTCGGACGCAGGGCTTGGTTTTGAGCTGCTTGATCTGACGACTCTTGATCTGACGACGCTGGTACAGCCGAGCACGCACATTGAATCCTGTTACTCGAAAGGCTCGGCTCTGGCATACATCCTGTTCACTTCCGGCAGCAGCGGAACGCCCAAGGGAGTGCAGATCGAGCAGCGCAGCGTCCAGCATCTTCTGGTCAGCATTCGCGACCTGCTGAAGTTCACTGACACCGATCGCTATCTGGCCACGGCCTCGGCAGGCTTCGACATATCCGTACCGGAACTCTTGCTGCCACTTATCTGCGGCGGCAGCTGTCTGCTCCGACATCGGGAACTCTGGTTAAGCCCAGCCGAACTCGCAGCTGACATCAAACGATTCGACGTCACGGTTGTGCAGGCTGTCCCATCAGCCTGGACACTCGCGCTCCGTCATTTGTCAGTCTTCCCACAGGTGCGAATTGCTATCACCACCGGAGAGGCCATCACGCCACAGGTAACCAGCCAGCTGCCTCTGATCTGTGATGACGCCTGGAATCTCTATGGTCCAACCGAGACAACGGTGTGGGCCACCGCCCGGCGACTACCGACGGACATCGCCGATATGCAAGTGGCAGCTGCGCCAAGTATCGGCATCCCGCTGCACGGTCTGACGGCGGTCGTCGTCGATGAAAAAGGGAACGAGCTACCTGCCACCGTGCAGGGAGAACTGTGCATCGGTGGTATCACTCTCGCCCGGGGTTATCACCGTCAGGCGCAACTCACGGCAGAACGCTTCCTGGAACGTGACGGCGTGAGGCTCTACCGCACCGGCGATATCGCAGCGCTGGAACAGGATGGTTCCATTACCTGCTATGGCCGCTTGGACGACCAGCTGAAAATCCGCGGTGTGCGCATCGAACCCGGTGAGATCGAGGCGGTCATGCAGGCGCATCCCGAAGTACAGATCGCCGCAGTGACCTGGTTTGCAACGGGTGACACATTCCGAGTCATCGCCGCCGTCTACGTACCCGCCAAGGGCTGCTCGCCTGCAAACACCGCGATCGTTGACTGGGTAGCCTCACGACTACCTGCACAGATGGTTCCTGCGAGACTGATGCAGGTCGAGGAATTACCACTCAGCCCCAGCGGCAAAGTCGACAGGGCAGCGATACGTACGCTGCTGCAACAGGCTGCGGAAGAAGTGGCAGAGCGTGGCGTTTCACTCATTTCGAATACGGAAGAAGTGATTGCCGATGCGTGGCGTCGAATCCTGCAGCGCCAGCGTGTGTCCAGAGAAGATCATTTTTTCGATATTGGTGGAGATTCTCTTGCTGCGGTCAGAGTGATCGCGAGCATCGAATCGACGCTGGGCGTGGCACTGAAGATTCGGTCGATCTTCGACGCGCCGACTCTGGCCGCCCTGGCCGAACTTGTCGACAGGGCGCTTCTCAAGAAGGACCTCGACACAGAACGCGACAATATTTTCGAGTTAGCACGTGTCGTAGGCTCCCGTCCTGTTTTCACATTTAACTTCGACCTGCAGAGCGTTACCGACGGCAACTGGAAATCGCCGGTAACGTTGTTCGCCATTGTTAACTGGGCGGATGGAAACACATTCCTGCAATCATCAAGCATCGAAGCGTTCGCCCGAATTCAACTCGCGGCGATTCGCAAACGCCAGGCGATCGGCCCCTATCGATTGGCTGGTTATGTGTTCGGTGCGCTCATGGCATTCGAAATTGCAAGACAACTGGAGCATCAGGGAGAAACTGTCGAGATCCTGTTCCTCATTGACCCAGTCAAACCGAATCGTGTGAAGCCCAATCATCTGAAAAAAGGCCAAATTAGATTTCCGCGCGTCGATTCAAACGCTCCATTCGGCGCGATTGGTCAACAGGGTGGCGTGACCACATGGCTGTTGCATCGTATCGGGTGGATCCAGTATCAACTGGCACATCTGCACGGCAGAAACCGCAATCCCATCGCACAGACACTGGTACCAAAATACCTGTGGCCTTCATATTGGGTCCAGGTCCGCCGACTGGTACGACGCTACGAGGTCCGATCTTTCTCTGGACCAACCATTCTCATCAGCTCGGTGGATGAACAGAGCCAGGAAATTTGGCGCAAGGCTCTGCCCGCACTGAAGATCCTGGTTAGTGACGACGAGCAGGCAGCACAGACCGGCGGCCGGAGTGACTGGCGAGCACTGTTGGGAACGGCCATTCGGGAGATCGATAACATGGTAATGCACTGATTAAAAAAAACCGCGTCCCGGAGCCACTTCGTCAGCAATCCGGTTTCAAGCTTGCTCAATCTTGGGCGCATCCGCTTTCGCCTGAGACTCGATCTTCCACGACCCAGATGGCTCTTCGCCCGAACGCGAACTCGATTGCGGTGACCATCCCCTGGACGTCCAGTGACCGGTTGACCGACAGCTTCGCAAGCTTCAGACCCATGGATGTTCCCACTGTTTGATGGGTCAGTATTTTCCCCAACGGCTCAAGTACGCTTCTAGGCCGCACTATTCATGAAGGATCGTAGCGAGGGCGTCGAGAGTAGTGAAAACGCTAGCCTCAATTGGACAAAAATTACGCAACCGAAAATGCTGCGCAGGGTATTTAAGAGCTGCGGAACGATTGACTGGAAAGAAGGTCGGTATTGCAGCGGAAATCAAACCGTAGGGTCACAAGCCATGAAGTTGGCAGATCCAGTCATGAGACGTCGAGTAAGAGCGCCGTGTGGGAGATCTCCTGATCGGGTCGGGGTAACGGGATTGCGCCCGTCACCCCTCCCACACCACCGGACATGCGG
>JAYSTS010000041.1:0-3402 GCA_043719475.1 Gammaproteobacteria bacterium
CAACAACCGGCTTCACCTTGGCCAACCCTGCGCCATCAATCAGCGCCTGACAGGTCGCTTCATGCGCTCTTGCGTAAGTGTTGTCTGATGTCTCCTTGAGGATGCCCACCAAATGAACAACCGCCTCCACGTTCGCCAGCGCGCTCGCGAATTGCTCCGAGTGAGCATAGTCGAGTTGCCGGATTTCCAGACCCCGGCGAGGAGGAATGGACTGTGCGGCTCTTGCGGAACGCACGGCAGCAATGATGTCGACAGTTTCTGGCAAGGCAGCGATCAATCGCTGACCGAGATGTCCGTTCGCGCCAGTAATCAGAACGCGCGACATGAGAGGCTCCATGAAGTTGAGGTACGATTACAGCACGAATACACCCAGTCCTCGCTCATGCAAATTTCAGTTCGTACCGTCATTTTCAGCTGTATCGCGATTTTGGCAGCCTGTGGTCCGATGGGCCCTGTTCCCGGTGGCGCCATCGAAGGCAATTCCATCTCTGCGCCCGAGAGTTGGGCGTCCAGCGATGCCGTGGAAGTCATCACTTTGGAAACCAATCCCGAAAAACCTTACTCAGTGAATATCTGGGCGGTTGGCATCAACCCATTTCTCTACATCGGCGCGAGTGACCCTGATTCCACCTGGGCACAGAACATTCGGCAAGACGATCGTGTTCGTGTTCGCATTGGCGATGCCATTCACGATCTCAAGGCGGTACAGGTAGACGATCCAGCAACACAGGAAGTGGTCCGAAAAGCATTCATTCGCAAGTATGAAATGGACCCGGAAGAGGCTGCTTTCGAAGAAGCAGCACTCTTTCGGCTGGAGGGGCGTTGATCGCAACGCCAATCGCCACGTGGGCTAACGCACTCACCGCGCTTCGCCTGGGGATCACCTTTCCGTTGACGTGGAGCATCATCGAAAACGAGTGGGCAATAGCTGCTGTGCTCTTCACAGTGGCCGTACTCACCGACTATTTTGACGGACCATTGGCCAGACGCTACGGCCAGGCGACACCGTTCGGCGGGTTTGCAGATCACGCGACAGATGCCGTGTTCGTCACCAGCGCATGCAGCGTACTGGCCATGGCCGACTACATCCCCGTCTATCTGCCATGGCTCATCCCGATCGCCTTTCTTCAATACACTGTCGATTCCAGGGTACTGAAAGGCCAATCACTGCGACCCAACCCACTGGGTCGAACCAACGGGATCGCCTATTACGTTGTTCCGGGCATCGTCATTGGCGGACACGTCCTGACGATCTGGAATTATCTTGCGGTCGCGACCGCTGCATTCGCCTGGATACTCATCGTGAGCACTCTCGTATCGATGGCGCTAAGGGCTCGGAACTACCTCAGACGATAGAGGGCAGGTCGACACACTGAGCCTCAACCAAACAGCTCTTTGTTGGCCTTGGGCAGAAACAACACACCGATCGTCGCGTTGAACAGCACAAAGAAGGTGTGCATCACGATGCTGAAGACACCGACTTCCGGATAGGCCGGAAATAACACCGTCCACATGATCAGCGCACCTGCATGGAATGGCAGTGGCAACGCGGCTGCGAGGAAGATCACGGGCAGAAACGCCAGCATCTGCGCAAAGTTCACGTCGACGTTGAAGAGCGCTAGTGACGTTGTATAAACAATGATCGCGCCAATCAGATTCGGGGCTTTGAACAGGATAATCAGCAGATAGTGGATCGGCTTGGCTCGACGAAACGCCACCAGCAGGGGTTTGTCACGGAAAGTACTGTTTCTGAAAATCGCTCCGGAAAAGTACGCGATGATCAGCGGCAACAGTATCGCCGCGCCAATCAACACCGAAGGCAAAATTCGATCGAGCGGCAATTCGATGGAGGCTGCTTGCACCACTCCGAAAAAGAGAACAACACCGACCGAGGAAAACACCAAGAGCTGATAAACCTCCATCAATCCGAGCATGAGCATGCTCGACAAGGCCTCCCATCCAGGCACCTGGTGACGTTTCAACAGATATAACGTCATCGCACCTTTGCCGACCTGTTCGTTGACTAGCGACAAAATGTAGGCGCTTGCCCTGATCGGCAGGATATCTGTGAGCTTGAGCGCTGGCGCGTTGAACCACTTCACCACCCGCCAGGTGACATGCGAGTCCACGAGAAAAAAGAACACCGAGTAGGGAATCATCAACGCAAGCCATGCGAGCCAGTTCGCCTCACCGAAAAAACGGACCAGATAGTCACCAACGCTGAGTGAGTCGCGGGCTGCCGCTGCCACCAATCGTCCGTACACCAGGTAAAAACAGCCGATGGTGAGCAGCCAGGTGGTGATGCGAAACAGCCAGTTGCTTCGCGCTGGGACCGTGGCGGAGGCTTCAACCGGTGAATCGTTAGAACTCACGAAGATCGCCCAGCCAGTTGATAAACCATCGCCTTGAACTCATGGCTGAAGGGGTGCCAGAAACCAGGCATACGCTGGGTCATGCACATACCTGTAATCCCGGCACTGGGCGCCATCCACGAGTGTGTACCGGCCATGCCGCCCCAGTGATACTCATCTTTCGCCATGGCGGGTTCGTTCTCGCTCACCGACGATTTCAGTGCAAAGCCGAGACCAAATACCGTCCCGGGCATCGCCCACATCGGGAAAGCGACCTGCACTCCGGGGGCCAATTGATTGGTACGCATGAGTCTGAGGGTGTCGGGTTTGAGAATGGTGACGCCATTCCAGCTGCCTCCATTGACGATCATGCGAATGAAAGCCAGGTAGTCCTGCACCGTCGAAACCAGACCACCACCACCGCTCAACAAACGGCGAGGCCGACTGTATGGCCCGGTCAGGGGATCCTCCGCGCGGCTCATACCGGGCTCCATCGGATCAAAGAGATTGGCTGGCGCATACATGGTGACAAAACGGTCCAGCTGTTCGGCTGGCACATGAAACCCAGTGTCCACCATGCCAAGTGGCTTGAAGACGTGATCCTGCAAATAGGTGTCGAAGCGTTTGCCGGACAGCACTTCCACCACCCGCGCCATGACATCGGTGGCAAAGCTGTAGCGCCAGCTCGTCCCTGGTTCAAAGGCCAATGGCAACGCTGCGAGCTTTGCGCACAACTCTTCAAGCGTCGGCTCATCGCCGCCCAACGCGTTGATCTTCGCTGCAATGTAGGATTTGTCGATGACCGAGCCTGGCTCAATGAATCCGTAGGAAAGCCCCGCACTGTGACTGAGGATGTGCCGCATTCGGATCGGTTCGCGCGCAGCAACTACATGGGCTGTTTCGGTGGCATCTGGCAGGAGTACCTGCATGTCCGCAAATTCCGGTAGTACAGTCGATAGCGCATCGTCGAGTTTGAAACGACCCTGTTCGAACAACTGCATCGCAGCAACCGAGGTAACGATCTTCGTATTCGAGTACATCCGGTAAATGG
>JAYSTS010000401.1:0-9168 GCA_043719475.1 Gammaproteobacteria bacterium
CACGATTCCCGTTCTGACGAATTCACCAGCGGTTTCGACAAATTGCCGTTTGGCACCGATGTGCCCTCAGCGAGAGCGGCTGTGCGAATGGACTCGGTGTTCGGTGACTTCGTCTCCGGCGCCGTCGCAGATATCGATAGCCAGCGCAGCAGTCTGGTAGACCTTCATGAAGCCTGGGTCGGCTGGCACCCGATACCTCAAGGTCCGTGGCGTGTTCGCACCAAGATGGGCTCATTCTTCCCGGTTTCCAGTTTTGAAGTCGGATATGACCAGATTGGATGGAACGCGGAACGCACCATATCCGGATCGGCCATCAACAGTTGGATCGCCGAAGAAATTCGCATTCTCGGCGCCGAAGTCACGACACAATGGCGTGGAGCGCTCGTCGGCTCGCCGCATGAGGTTACTGGCCGACTGGGCATCTTCGGCGGCAATGATCCCGCCGGGACTGAAATCGCCTGGCGCGGCTGGCATCTGGGTAATCGGACTACCGGAATGTTCCAGAAGTTGCGACTCCCGGATTTGCCCGCGTACCGTCCAGACGGGCACGTTCCAATGCAGTCCCGCAACGTTCGTGTTTTTCGAGAGATTGATAACCGACCCGGCTTCTACGGCTCCATTGGTTATGCCTTCGAGAGTCGTTTCGAAGTGGAAGCGATGCACTATGACAATCGTGCGGATCCACTGGCGGTTAATGACGGCCAGTACGGCTGGCACACCCGTTTCAATCACGTAGCAATGCGCCTGCACCTGGCCGACGAATGGGAATTGCAGGCTCAGATCATGCGGGGCCGGACGACGATGGGAGGCGTTGCGGTAGACGCACGTTTTTCTTCGGGTTACCTGCTGGCCAGCCGGCGATTCGGAACAGGTACCGCCACGCTCCGTTATGATCATTTCGAGGTCGGCGATCTGGATGGCGTGCCCGACGACCCGAACGGAGAAAATGGACATGCGTGGGCCATCGCATGGGCTCAGCCGTTGACTGACAGGCTCCTGTTGCTGGTTGAAGCACAGCGTGTGAAAAGCCATCGTCCCGCTCGTGCGTTGGTCGCTGAATTTCCAAGGCAGGTCGAAAACAGCCTGGCCATGGAACTGCGCTTTCCATTCTGACTTCGCTGCACTTGGCAGATTGCGAAACAAAGCCCTGCACATCACCTTCGTGTCACGGTTGCATGGTGATCTCGTCACCTGTGAAGAAGGTTGGTCAATCCGGCCATCCGTGGCCGGGCTTGTCAGGTTGCACTCATCAGGTCGCACTCCCCAGGTTGTAATCAGGGAACGATGTCACCGAGATTGATGAGTTGCGTTTCACCACTGTTTTCATTGACGCCATCGTTGTCGTTGACGATCCATACTTCTTCCGTGAGCGTCAAGGCGGCGCCTTCGATCTTCTCCGGGACCAAGCCCCCCGTGCGGGTGAGATCACATAACGCGAGGAGATCACGTACCAAAGTCTTGGTCAGCGTAGCGCCATCGGCCAAACCGGTGACATCGATACGGTAGAGCCGCTTGATGCGGGCGTCCGGTCCGCCCTGGTTGTCACGTTCCACAGAGCCAGGAACTGACCACTGCCGAGCGCTACCAGATCCGACAACCCAACCCAACCGCCGTTAGGTGATGTCGGTGTTTCGAGTGGATAGTGGTGGAAAATCCAGGTGTTGGCTGTGGGATTAAAGACGCCGATGCGCGCTGTGTTGGCCGGGTCATTGAGCGCCGCCCACCGTCGCTGGAAAGCGACGTAGACATTGCCAGCCTGTTCAGCCACCCCTTCGAAACCGAAGCGGAACTGACCGGCATTAACACTGTCCGGCAGACGCACCACCCGTTCGATCAACCCCGCGGCGCTGGTCTTGAACAGGAAATTGAGACTGAGGATGGGTCGTCCCGCTTCGTTGGCAGCAATCGAGCCATTACCTTCCGATGCGATCCAGAAGCCGCCATCACTCGCCTGCGCTATCCCTTCAGGATCGATGTTCACAGTCCGGTCGGAATTGATCAGGAGGGACAGGTCGACGGAATCAAACACTTGTGCCCTTGTTGCATCGTTGGCGGCGACGTTGCCGACGGCAACTGCTGCGGCCTGTCCAAAGACGGTGTTCGTATCAAGCAGAGTGATCTCATCCGAGAGCGTCACCGGTTTGGTTGACAGATCGAGCTTGAAGATGCGATTGCGTGCAAAGAAGCTGTCGTCGACTGCATACATGAGCGAGTCGACTGCGTTGTCACGCGCGAGGCCAGACAAGGCGCCCCACGGAATCGGCGTGCCGTCGGTGCGACTGTTCGAGCTGATCGATGGATACGTCGGTTCAGTCACGCGGTACTGATAGATGTTGATGCCACCGCGGAACACAAGCGAACGGTCATCCAGCTCACTGGATACTACCAGCAGGTTGCGCGACGGGATGGCGACTACACCTTCTGGTGACAGAGCCGTCGGCAGAACCTGCTTGAAGATCGGATTGGCCGGGTCGTTGACGTTGTATACGGAGGTCAGGCTGGTCCTTTCCGAGTTGACGAAGAGGAAGCGGCCCGCACCGAAAGTCGCAACTTCCACGCTCTCCGGTTCATTGCCTTTGGCGTCCTAACGCCGGTCGTTGAAGTTGCCTACCCGTGCGGCGAGATGTTCCAGGCTCGCTGCGGAGCTGAACAACACCGTTCCGCTGCGGTTGAACACTGTGAACGTGCGGCTGCCACCATCGAGATCGCCTTCGTCTGCGGTTGCGTAGATCTGGTCGGTGATCCACGCCACGCCGTCTGGCTCACGCAGCCGGTTCGCTTGAGTCTGGTTCTGAACCACCCGATTCGGCCGTTCGTCGGTGGTATCGATCTGGGTGAGATCGGTCATACCCGCGGTGTAGTCCACCAGCACCGTTGCGGTAGGCAGGTCGACCACCGCGATGTGGTTGTTTTCCTGCAGCGTCACCACAGCGACATTCGCGGCGTTGATGTCCAGGTATTCCGGTTCCGGATCGTTCGGGAACAGCATGCCCAGGAAGTTCAGTGCGACATCACTTGTGGTCCAGGCCGCGGGTGCGCCTGACAGGTTCACAACCACCAGTGCACCACCTGGCAACTGTTCCGGTCGACCGGTCCCGGCTGCTTCGTTGCGTTCGTTTTCGATGGCAATCGCCGCGAATCGTCGATCCGGGCTGACTGCAACCGAGTCTGGGCTGCCGACCAGGGCGATCGTCCGTACCAACGTGCGGGAGGCAGTGTTTACCACCGCCAGGTTTCCGGACGGCGCCAGCAAATTCGGAGAAGTGTTCACCGCGATCAGCGCGAAGTCGGTGCCGCCGGATTGGTGATGTTGACGAAGCCGACACGATTTCCCGGGCTGTCGGTGTAAATCACGGTGAGGCCATCTTCGCTGGCGGCGGCAATCTCTGCGGCTGCCTGCGTACTGGTGTTGCAAGACGGTTCGATCTGCCGACAGGCGGGAAAGGTCGCAACTCGGACGAAGCTGCGATCCACGTTCGGTGTACAGACATTTGACCGGTTCGTGATCTCGCCAGCATCGAGTATCCCGTCACGATCGGTATCGTTGCCGGACTCGATGCGGGTGCCGCCTTGAGGGCAGGCGGCGCTGCCGACCGGCAACGCCCGCTGCACGGTCAGACTGTTCACACCGGAAGACCCTGTGGTACCGACGGCGCCGACAGCACCAGCAGTACCCATCGCCCCGACCGTACCGTCGCGCCCATCATCTCCCTCACAGGCCGTCAGCATGACCAACATCATGCCGAGGCCAAACACCTGTTTTGTGAACCCCACGGCTACTCCTTTATTGTTCGCGAAAAGAACCGGGAGTTGTACGCACTGCGGGCTACAGATCTGTGACATCTCGGGCTGTACCGTCACGCAATTGCGATTCCGCACGAGGACACACCTTCCGCACGAGGACACACCTCGCGGGACTCACGAGATTCGGTACGAGACGGTACGAGGACACACCTCGCGGATTGGCTGATCCGTGCAGCGGCTGAGATCGTTCCACCCGCTGACAGGATTAAACGGCCAAGACATTCGCCACTACTATTGTGCGGATTGGCCTACAAATTTCCGTGTGTGTCCTCGTGACCATCCTCGTGACCAAACGACAAATATCGGTGTGTGTTCTCGTGACCACGAACGATGGGGCGCAATGGATCTCGTGCGGAACTGCAGGACACGTCACCACGGTACACGGCTCTATTCGAAGTGCGATGCAAATCGTCGGGTTGCCTCGGCCACAAAACCTTCTTCGGGGATTGGATCGCTGCGGTCTGTCCGATATTTGACAAACAATGTTTCCAGGCCAGCAGGGTGAAAGCCGACGATCAGTGCTACAGGTGACTGCGTCGCGTTGAAGTAACCGTGGCGAACACCTTTTGGCACACGGACAAAGTCTCCGGCTGTAAGCGAGAAGGCAGATTCATCGAGCAGAAACTGCAAGCTGCCGGATACCACCAGGAAGGTTTCCTCGCATGCATCGTGACGATGAGCGCCATAACCCGGATGGATGCTGGTCCCGAAATTTGCCGCGACCGTCCACCCCATCAGTGCGTAAGCGCCGTTTGTCGAAGGTCCGTCAACAATGATCCGACCGCGATCAGACCCGTCTTCGAAGCTCAGTCCCTGGTTGGCTGGAATGATACGGGGGTCGGTCATGGGAGTGGGCATTTCTAAGTTTGAGACCAGAAAGCGTACAGTGCTTCAACCAAAGGAGCGAAGGGAATGGCTTTGCCTCCAGAAGTCCCCTAGATTTACGGGCATATCCGCCGAGTGTTCACCGTAGCAGGGAATTTGGCGTCAAACGCTGTTCAAACGGAGTGAGGCAGAAGTGGGTCGTATCTTCGAGGTTCGAAAAGCAACGATGTTCGCGCGCTGGAACCGGATGGCGAAGGCGTTCACCAAGATTGGCAAGGACATCACGATTGCCGTTCGTTCTGGTGGACCTGATCCGCACAGCAATCCGTCGTTGCGCCGCGTCATCCAGAACGCGCGTTCCGTGAACATGCCCAAGGACAAGGTGGAAGCCGCCATCCGCAGAGCGTCCGGGGCCGACGCCAAGGCCTACGAGATCGTGACTTACGAGGGATACGCGCCACACGGCGCCGCAGTACTCGTTGAGGCGGCTACCGACAATACGAATCGCACGGTAGCCAGTGTCCGGAACATCTTCACCAAGCTCGGCGGGAACCTGGGTACGACCGGCTGCGTGGAATTCATGTTCCGACGCATGGGCGTGTTCAGACTCAAGCCCGACGGTATCGATCAGGAGGAACTTGAGCTTGACCTGATCGATCACGGTCTCGACGAGATGGGCGAAAGCACCGGTGAAAACGGCGAGATTCAGATCGTCGTGCGATGTGCGTTCGAAGAGTTTGGAAATCTGCAGAAAGCGCTGGAAGAGCGGGGCATCGAGCCCATTTCTGCGGAGCAGGAATATGTCTGCGTGAGCCCGACGGTGTTACCGGAAGACCATGCCACCCAAGCACTCGAGTTGATCGATCGACTCGAGCAGGATGAAGATGTGCAGCGAGTGTTCCATAACATTGGCTGACGGCAGCTATCTGTGGATGACGATTCTCGCGGTTCATGGATAGCATCGGATAGTGAAGGGAAGGAGCCAATCCGGTGCATATAAAGCGATTTTTGGTCATGTCAGTCGCGATGAATGCAGTGCTTGCAGTACTCCTGCTCAGATCAGGCACTGAACCTCAAATCTCTCCGGCAATAACGATGACGCAACCCAATGCGCTGGCTGATCAACAGCCAACAAACGATCCGGATATGAGGCGAGATGATCTTCGTGACGGCACGGCTGGTGCCACATCGTCGTGGACACAAGTGGCCTCCGAAGATCATCAGGTGTACATCGCCAATCTGCGTGCCCTCGGTTGTCCGGAGGAGACCATCCGCGACATCATCATTGCTGACGTCAACCGGCTGTACCGCGAGAAGACTGTGCAAGCGCTGGGAACGGCGCAGAAGTACGAGTATTGGAAACCGGCAAACCAATTCGAAAATCCCTTCTTCGACAAGGAGCGGATGCAAAGAACGGCTGCAATGGAAGCGGAAAAGCAGGCACTACTGAGCGACCTCGGCATCGATATGACCCAGCCGACGATGGCCGGAGGTGTTGATCCGATGTTGGCCATGCTCGACTTCCTGCCGGAGTCCAAGCGCGTTTTGCTCAAAAAAGCCATGGCTGACACTCAATCGAATTTCGCGAAATATGCAGACGAACTTGCGATCAATCCGTCGGCAACGATTGCGAAGATTCAGCGCGAAACTGAGGAAGCCATCCAGGCAGTGTTGACGCCGGAAGAGTACCTCGACTATCAGCTGCGCTTTTCGCAAACCGCCCTAAAGTTGAGGCAGAACCTCTCAGGCTTCGATCCCAGTGAAGAGGAGTTTCTGGCTATCTACAAATTGCGAGCGCAGTTCGATCGTGAGTACTCACCTGCTGTGATGATGAATCAGAACGCGTCCGTTATGGCCAACTATTCCGAAGCCGAGTCGCAGGTGAAGGAGCAGATCCGTGCGACGTTGGGAGACGAACGATACGCCGAGTATGAGCGCGCTCAGGATCAGTCGTTTCAACAGATCCAGGCAATCGTGCAACAAGCCGGGTTAGAAACCACAGCGGCGAATGAAGTGTATCTCGTGAAAAAAGCAGTGGATTCTCAGATTTCCGAATTGGACGGCAACCAATCCTTCACCGCTGAAGAACGTCAGGCTGCGCTCCAGTCCATCGGACACGACGCTGAACGATCGATACAACAAATACTCGGAGATGATGTCTGGAAACGATATGACCTGCCAAACAACTTGCGGTGGTTGCCTGGTCGCACGCTGCAGCCAGCGTCTGCGGCAGTCGAAATCAGACGTACAAATTAGTTCGGGCGAGTAGTCTGCGCGGCAGGACAAACGCTTCTCAGACGGTGTTCACACTGTTTTTTCCGGCGCAATCTCTTCGAGTTTCCGCCGTGCAGTTTCCGGGAACAGGAAGTAGATCGCTGGGGGTACCAATAGGCTGAACCCGGCAACGATCAGAATTGCATTCCAGTTGCTGCCGGCGAATCCGAACAATGCAGACACACCGAGTAATCCCACGATCGCACCGGTTACGGCCACGAGATTGGTGGCGCCACTTGCAGAAGAACGCATCGAGGTCGGAAACAGTTCAACACTGTAAGTCGACAGTGTCACGCCGGCGCCCATCGCGAAGAACAGGTAAACGATCCACAACATGGGTACGAACACCCCACCGACAGAATAAAACGCGATCATCGAGAGACCGAAACCAAGGCTGAACAGGGTGCCGGTAGGACGTCGTCCAAATCGATCACTGAGCCATCCGGACAACGGATTGCCGATCACCGCAAATGCGCCACCGATGAAGGTCAGTGTTGCAACTTGCGCCGGCAGCCAACCGTGCACGTCCTGCAGGTATTTTGGCGCGAAGAAGCCCGCAGAGTTGCCCGCAACGTGGAAAAAAAACAGTGTGCCGGCCAGCATCATGAAACTTCGTGGATGTTCGCGTGCTGCCCGCCAGACATTGGAATACACGGGCGCGGGCACCGATAGTTGCGTGCGCGTCAATTCCAGTTGGGTGAACACTTCCGTTTCGGGTAGTGCCCGGCGCCAGTAGGTGATGAAGAACAACGGAATGACACCCACCAGATAGAGTGCGCGCCAGCCATACGGCAACAGATCAACAAACCCGAACATCAACGCAGCGAAGCCAGACCCACAGGCCTGGATTGCGGCTGCCGCGCCGATGCCCCAACCACGGTGTTCAGGTGCAAACTCTTCGACGATCACAACGGTAGCCAACACCGCTTCAGCAATGGCAAATGTGCGCGCGAAGAACTGCAGTACAACAAACGTCTCCACGTTCGGTGCAAAAGCGGTCAGCGCAGTGGCGAGTGTGTACCCGACGATGGTGAACAGGAGTACACGCCGTCGACCGTATCGATCTGCGAACGGAACGATCAGCAGTGCCAGCAGTGCACCACTGCGAATGGCCGAACCGAGAAGACCCAGTGAACCTTCGTCGATGCCAAGATCCGCCTGAATCTGCTTCAAATTCAGGGTCAGGAGAAAGAGATCGTAAGCCTCGAAGAACGATACGGCAGAAACCAGCCCGAGCATCCGCCACTGTCGCTGAGTCAACGCAGGTGCTCGACCGAGAAAGGGAGTGTATCGATACCACCTCGGTGGTCGAACAGGTGGTGGGGAAGACATCTGGGTCAATGGATTGTCATCTGATATCGGTCTGCCGTTGCTGGTGTGAAGTCGGCTGGCTGCTTGCTTACTGTGTGCAGCCGCGTGGTCAGGCTACTCCCGCAAATACTTTCCACACTATGGCAGTACCTGCTGAAAAAAATGAAAGGACAGGACAGCGTATTGGTTGCTGTCCTGTCTGAACCACGCCGGATACTAACGATGACAGTACGGCGCGAGTGAACTAACCTGCCGCGCCACTCTTTTCGTAGATCGATGTCTTGGCGTTCTTACTTTCCTCAGTGATTTTACGACCCAGCGCCGGAAAGATCGGAATGTCTGCGTCGACGGGTGCTTTCATGAACTGTTTGCGCGCCAACGCTGCGGCAATGTAAGGCGCCAGTTCTTCTGCCTTGCGTCGCTCACGCTCGACTTCGTTTGCCTTGAACTCCGGCATGACTTCCCTGGCAAACAACTCGAGGGAATGACAGATGTCGGCATGTTTGTTGTTACCGGCCTGCTGGATGAAGGTCACCTGGTCAACACCAACCGCGGCAAACTTGCGCAGATGCTGTCGCATATCTTCCGGCGTGCCGATGCCACCCGCGCTACCTGACAGGGCTTGTCGATAGTCGGTTTCTCCATCCCCAAGACGTGCGCTGCGCATCTTCTGGAAGTTTTCCCATAGATTCGTGCGCCCGGGTTGGTGTTCACCAAAGCCGTACAGACTGCCGAGGGCGAAACCGAAAAACTCGAAGCCCTCCAGTCCGTTCTGAATGGCCACCTCACGATCTTCATGGCACGAAAAACTCGACACCATGCAGATGTTGGCATTCACCGCATGGCCGATGGGCACACACTGTTCGCTCTTGATGATCGAGTAGTACTCGTCCACCCACTCGCGTGCTTCCAACGGATCGACAAAGGCGAAGGTGAGAGCGCCGATCCCGAGGC
>JAYSTS010000402.1:0-9166 GCA_043719475.1 Gammaproteobacteria bacterium
GACGAGGTGTGCTCGACCAACACAACCTGACCGGCAGGCCAGGTGGGGCGCTTGCGCATGATGAGATGTCCCGACGAATTGGCGTTGAGTGACCGCGCAGATTATCCGCAGTCACTTAACGGCGGTGTCAAGCGGCGTCGCGAAGCGCCTGAATTCGTACTTCCAAAGGCGGATGCGAGGAGAAGAGCGCTCGGAACCCCGCTTGCAGTCCGCCCGAGATGCCGAATGCGGTCATTGATTCAGGTAATACCGAAGGTTGTCCGGAGGCAACTCGCAACCGTTCCAGTGCTGAGATCATGGCCGGTCGGCTCGACAGGGTAGCGCCGGCGGTATCAGCACGAAATTCGCGTCGACGCGAGAACCAGGCCACGATCATCGATGCAAGAATTCCCAGAACCAGCTCGGCAACGATTGAAGTAACAAAGTACCCCAAGCCGTGGCCACTCTCGTTCTTGAGGATCACACGATCGACGAAGTGGCCGATGATCCGAGCGAAGAACATGACAAAGGTATTCACGACGCCCTGGATCAAGGTCAGCGTCACCATGTCGCCATTGGCCACGTGCCCGATTTCGTGGCCAAGTACCGCCTCAACTTCAGACCTGCTCATATGGTCGAGTAAACCCGTGCTCACGGCCACCAATGCGCTATTGCGGCTGGCGCCGGTCGCGAAAGCGTTCGGTTGGTTGGAAGGAAATATGGCCACTTCCGGCATGCCGATACCGGCTGCCTTGGCCTGCCTTTCAACCGTTGCGAGCAGCCAGCGTTCGGTGTCGTTGCGTGGAGTTTCGATGACCTGAGCCCCCGTTCCGCGCTTGGCCATCCACTTTGAGATCAGGAGCGAAATGAATGCGCCGCCAAATCCGATCAGGGCGCAAAAAACCAGCAGTGCTTGCAGGTTCAGATCAACCCCATTGGCTTGCAGAATCGATTCAAACCCAAGCAATCGGAAGGTGACACTGGCGATCAGGACGACGGCCAGGTTGGTCAACAGAAAGAGGACAACGCGCATGTTCCGTAAACTCCAGTCGGATGGTGTGCACGCAGGACGATATATGGGTAGGAAAGGTGAATTCAAGGCCGGAACGGAAATGCCACTGACCGCACGGTTTCACGGTTCATGCTCGGTTATGTTCGGCCCGATAGATTCATTGAGTTTGGGTATGGCGGACGCTTTTCATAAGCATTCTGCGGCAGAAAATGAACTGGCGATGCTGCGTGTTGAAATTGCGAAGTGGCAGCAGCGTGTGCCTAAGATCACCGAACTGCTGCGCAAGCGCAGTGATGCGCTGGCTGCATCGGAACAGCTGAATCGTCAGCTGCGAAGGGCACTTGCCGAAGAACAGGAAAAATTCGCACAGATCAGCGGTACGACGGGGATTCCTGCAACCTCACTTAACCGACCAGAGTTCGAAGAGGAGGTCATCGCGTTGCGGTTTGAGTCGGTCCGTCTGAAAAAAGAACTCGGTTCTCTGGAAACCCGAAATCGAATGCTGGCAGAAACTGTGGAAGTGCTGACACATCAGTTTTCTCGTGCCAACACAGAGCGTCTGGCGTTCAGGCTGGCTCGAGAATCCGCGCCTGGCAACTTGTCCAATGAAGCCAGAGATGCGCTGACCCAAACTTCGACGCCGCTGACTGAGCCGACTCCCCCTGATCTGCTGCAGATTCGTGGTGTCGGCATCAAGACCCGGCGGCGGCTCGTTGAAGCAGGCATAAACAGTGTCGAAAGCCTCGCCTTGATCATTCCCGAAATGCTGGATGACCCTGGCTCCCCTTTGTTTTCCCTTGGATCGCGTATTCGACGAGAGCGCTGGCTAGAACAGGCCCGACAATTACTGGACTCAGGCGTCACCGTTATTGGTTGAGTTCGTCTTTGAGTAGGTCTCCAGGCGAAGAATAGCTCTCAGCACTACTGGCTAAATACACATAAACGAAGGACTTTTTCTTTCGCTATCGCAGGGCTATAGTTCAAGCACCTGAGAACGGTCAGCTTTGCGAAGGAAGGGTGATGGCGACGGAACCAACGGTTACCGTCGACTCTGAATCTCTGGACTCGCGACGCTCCGGCGAAGACCGCCGGTCGGAAATGGATAGGCGCCGTGCATCGAAAGGAATATTCGAGCTAAGGGCCAGGCGAGATGGACTCGCTTCCGATCGAAGGCAAAATTCACGTCGCGGTGACGGCACCGATGTGAAGATTCGCTGGTATGCGTTTTGGCGACGTACGGAAAGTCTGTAGTCGACGACAGCAAGACGGCGGATAAAAAATAATAAGAACAAAGCACGCCATTGTGATGTTGGGCTGTCGTGCGACGCCTGTTTCTATTTAGCTTATCTGCGAGGAATTGATGAAGAACGCGCACGGCCGGGTGTTGGCGGTTGTATTCGCCATGCTTTCTCCCCTGTGTATGGCGGCGGGTGATGTTGTTCAAGGTAAAGCAGCCTTTGCGGTCTGCTCGGCATGCCATGGCCAGAATGGCGAGGGCAACATGGCCATGAATGCTCCTCGACTGGCTGGACAGGAAGGCTGGTACCTGGCCCGACAGCTGGAGGCTTATCGACTCGGCCATCGCGGCACCAAACCGGGTGACACCTTTGGCATGCAAATGCGGCCAATGGCAAACACCGTGATCACGCCCGCAGCGATCGAAAATCTGGTGGCCTATGTCGCGTCACTGCCTCTGACCAAAAATCCACCAACCGTGCAAGGCGATGCTGCAAAAGGCAAAGTCGCTTATGCGGTGTGCGCCGCGTGTCATGGGCAAAAAGCCGAAGGGCTTGAGCAGATGGGCGGGCCTCGACTGGCAGGGCTCGACGACTGGTACCTCTTGCGTCAGATCCAGAATTTCAAGAAGGGTCTGCGCGGCTACCATCCCGAGGATGTCTTTGGCCGTCAGATGTCGCCAATGGCTGCAACGCTTGCCGATGACACGGCGATCGGCAATGTCGTCGCCTACATCAACTCGTTGAATTGACCGTCGTTTGTCGTCACGTCTCACCGTTGATCTGGAAGCGTTAGGCGATAATTTTCGAGCCCTGAGTCAATACAGCAGCTGCGGCGCGGTACTGAAGGCTGATGCGTACGGCATGGGCGCAGCGCAGGTTGGACGCCATCTTCAAGGATTGGGCTGTGATGACTTCTTTGTCGCCAGTGCGGCCGAGGGCGTACAGCTGAGAGGGTACCTGACGAATTCTGCACGGATACACGTGTTCGCGGGGGCCGTTAAATCCACCATCGATGTGCTGTGTGAACACGACTTGCGGCCAATCCTCAACACGGTGGATCAGCTGGATGCCTGGCGGTCAGGTGGGCAGGGGCTGCTCTGCAGTATTCATGTGGATACAGGTATGGCCCGATTGGGTTTGCCCTGGCGTGAGATCGAGGGGATTGATTTTCAAGGGTTATCCGTTGAGTCAGTGCTTACTCACATGGCCTGCGCAGACGCACCTGAACATGCATTCAACGCCGTTCAGCTCGATCGGTTTGCCGCGATCCTCCCACACTTCCCGCACGCGTCGATCAGCTTGGGCAATAGCCCGGCCATTCTGTCTGGGTTCCACGATCGGTTTGACCGCCCTCACCTTGGTCGTCCGGGTATCGCCCTGTACGGAGGGAACCCCTTCTCGAAGCAGGTCAATCCGATGCGGGTGGTGGCACAAGTTGAAGCCCGGATTCTGCAGGTTCGACGTCTCGCGGCAGGCGAACCGGTTGGTTACGGCGGCACGTATGTGACGCCTACCGATGCCGACATCGCGACGCTTGGGATTGGTTATGCCGATGGAATCCCGCGCGCGTTGTCCAACGTTGGATGTGTTGCCGAAGCTGGCCGACGATTCCCCATCGTCGGTCGGGTGAGCATGGATCTTCTCCAGGCCGACACCACTGGCAGCGGACTACGTGAGGGAGACTGGCTTGAAGTCTTTGGTCGGGAAATCTCTCTGGACGAAATGGCCGCGTCTGCAGGTTCTATCAGTTATGAGATTCTGCCCCGAGTTGGCCCGCGCATGGAGCGTGTCTATCTTCCTTGAACCTGGTTTGCTTGAACCTGGCTTGCCTGAGTCTCGCTCGAAGGCATGAGTTGTTCGACTGATTCAGCAGAGTGACCTGCAGCAGTCAAAGCATCGCGCATTGCGCCGAGGATATCGCCGCGTTGTCGACGGATGATGCCTCGATTGAATGCAGCAAGCGGCAATGGCTTGGTCGCCAGTGCATCGGTGTAGGCGCTTTCGGCTGTGACCAGATCACCTTCAAGCCAGGCCAGGTAGCCAAGAGTCATACGTGCGTCGATATCAGCAGGATGAATCCGAATTGCCTCGGTCAGATCAACTTTGGCGGCCGCCCGGTTGTCCTGACGAATGCGCAGAATTGCCCGGTTGTTGAGGATTGCGGCTGAGGCTTCCGGTGACTTCGTTTCGGTCAGTGCAGTGGAGCAATAGCCGATGATTCTGTCGCTGATATCCAGATCAGTGGAGTCCGAGGCGGCCAGAAAACACACCTCTACCATATCGAAGTCGACCGCTGGCGGATCGGCGGCCAGTGCAAGAGCCGCGAGTGCAGACGTGGTGAGGAAAGTGATTGTGCGTAACATAAGCCCGGATTCTAACTGAGCAACTCATCGAGGAGGGCAGGTCATGGGGGCACCAACTGTAAATAAGCGGGGACTGCTGGCCGGAAAGGTCGCGGTGGTTACCGGAGCAAGTCGTGGAATAGGTGAGGCGATTGCGCTGCGCTATGCGATGGAGGGTGCGTGTGTTGTGGTATCTGCGCGCACTGTGGAAGAAGGAGATCACATATTGCCGGGAAGTATCAGTGCGACGGTTGCACGCATTCGGGCAGCAGGCGGTGAAGCGATTGCGGTACGTTCCGACCTGTCAAGGGAAGAGGATCGACTTGCACTGATCGATGCTGCCGAAGCTGCATTTGGTCCGGTCGATATCCTGGTCAATAATGCAGCGGTCACTTTTTATGCACCGGTCGCAAGTTTTTCCGAAAAGCGCTTTCGCCTGATGATGGATGTGCAGGTATGGGGGCCATTCCAGCTCGCACAGCGCGTGCTGCCGGCCATGGTCAAGCGAGGCAGTGGCTGGATTCTCAACATTTCTTCACACGCTGCGATCCATCCGGAGAAGACTCTCGGCAGATCAGGTGGCGCTGTTTACGGAATGTGCAAGGCAGCGCTCGAGCGGTTCACGACGGGCCTTGCCGTCGAGCACTACAACGATGGTATTGGCGTCAATGTGATATCCCCTGGTCTGGTTGCGACTCCCGGCGCCGTGCATCACAACCTGATCAATGAACAGAGCAAACACCGGGTAACCCCGGTTGAACACATGGCAGAGGCCTGCTTGCGACTTGTGTATGGGGATTCGAGACAGCTCACTGGGCGCATCGACTATGCTGATGCAGTGATGAGGGAATTCGATCTGCAGGCTGCGGATCTGATATGACCTGATCCGTCTGGTTGGTGCAACGAGTGCGGAGGTGGTGGTGCGGATTGGTGTACCGAAGGAAATCAAGGTTCACGAATATCGGGTTGGCCTGTCTCCTGCCTCCGTGCTCGAACTTGTCAGGGCTGGTCACTCGGTGCTGGTCGAGCATGGCGCAGGCGAAGGTATAGGTTTTACCGACCAGCAATACATTGCTGCGGGAGCGTTACTCGGTAGCGTCGACGCTGCGTTCGCGGCGGAACTCATTGTTAAAGTCAAAGAGCCGCAGCTGCATGAATGCGCGCGGCTCAGTGCTGGGCAAATCCTCTTCACCTACTTGCATCTGGCTGCTGATCCGGCGCAGGCGCAGGCTTTGATGACATCGGGAGCCACCGCAATCGCTTATGAAACAGTGGTTGGTCCGCATGGTGGATTGCCTTTGCTCAGTCCGATGAGTGAAGTTGCCGGGCGCATGTCGATTCAGGTCGGTGCCTGGTGCCTGCAAAGAGCCAATGGCGGTCGAGGCACTCTGCTCGGTGGGGTTCCAGGCGTGCAACCCGGCCGCGTAGTGATTCTCGGCGGTGGCATCGCTGGTGCCAACGCGGCAGCCATGGCAGTTGGTATGCAGGCCGAAGTTGCGATCCTGGAAAAGTCCGTCGAGCGCATGCGCACGCTGGTGGATCACTTTGAAGGCCGCGCTCGAGTGCTGATGGCGTCAACCGATGCCATCGAAGAGCATGTGCACGATGCAGACCTCGTTGTGGGCGCCGTGCTGATCCCAGGCGACAGCACGCCAAAACTGGTGTCACGTGAACTGGTTAGGTCTATGCCAAATGGTGCGGCAATGGTCGATATTTCCATAGACCAGGGCGGCTGTTTCGAGACGAGTCGGCCAACCACGCATGATCAACCCATATTCGTCGACGAGGGTGTCGTGCACTATTGTGTTACCAACATGCCTGGCGCAGTGGCAAGGACGTCGACGCTAGCGCTGAATAATGTGACGCTGCCCTATGTCAGGGCGCTGGCTGATCTTGGCTGGCTGCGCGCGCTCGCGCAGGATCCAGGATTTGCGAGCGGCTTGAATGTGCAGGCGGGCGAGGTCATGCATCCGGCTGTGCGACATGCGCTGAAATTGCCGCCGCTGAACTGAACAATATCCGGTGAACAAACTCCGGGTGCTGCGTCGACGGTGATCACGTAAAGTGCTGGTGCAACACACTATGCACAAGCTCGCCACCATGACCAATCCACTGCATAACGAATTTCCCGCCGACTCGATTGAAGCCAAGGATCTGCAGCACCTGCTGCATCCGACAACGAATCTGAAGCAACTTCATGCCAACGGTCCGAAAGTGCATGCCCGTGCGAAAGGCGTGTATCTCTGGGACAACCACGGCAAGCAGTATCTCGAAGGAATGTCCGGGCTGTGGTGCACCGCATTGGGCTACGGTGAAGAGGCGCTGGTCGAGGTGGCGACCCAACAGATGCGTACGTTGTCGTATTCACAGCTGTTTGGCGGCAAGACCAACGAGCCGAGTGTGTTGCTCGCAGAAAAGCTGAAGTCGATGATGCCCTTTGAGGCTGGGCGTGTGTTCTTTGGCTTGTCAGGCAGTGATGCCAATGACACCCAGATGAAACTCATGTGGTATTACCACAATGCCATCGGCAAGCCGGACAAGAAAAAGATCATCAGTCGGTGGCGTGGTTACCACGGAGTGACTGTGGCATCGGGTTCATTGACTGGCCTGCCATACTTTCATACTCACTTCGACCTGCCGATCGCAAACGTGCTCCATACGGATGCGCCGCACTACTACAGGGCCGGCCAAGTGGGTGAAACCGAGGCCGATTTTGTTCGTCGGATTGTCAGCAACCTCGAGTCGCTGATCTTGAAGGAAGGACCTGAGACCATTGCGGCAATGATTGCAGAGCCGGTGATGGGTGCGGGCGGCGTCATCGTCCCACCCGCTGGCTACTTCGCCGCAGTGGCGGAAGTGCTTAAGCGGCACGATATAAAGTTGATCGACGATGAGGTGATCTGCGGCTTTGGCCGGACCGGCCAACCATTTGGCGCGCAGACCCTGGGGATGAAACCAACCACCATGTCCGTAGCCAAGGCATTGTCATCGGCCTATCTACCGATAAGCGCGGTCATCATCCCTGAAACCATGTACGAACCCATGGTTGAGCTGTCCGCGAGTGTGGGAACCTTTGCTCATGGCTTCACCTATTCCGGACATCCGGTATGTGCGGCGGTGGCATTGAAAACGCTGGAGATCTTTGAAGAGCGTCAGATCTTCGCGCATGTCGCGAAGGTTGCCGAGGGATTCCAGCAACGCTTGAGATCGTTTGCCGATCACCCGCTGGTCGGTGAGGTTCGAGGTGTCGGCCTGATTGGTGCGATCGAACTGGTGCAAGACAAAGCGACGAAACAGGCGTTTGCGGGGTTACAAGGTGTTGGCGCGTATTGTGTTCAGCGCGGTGAGGCCAACGGGCTCATCGTACGCAATCTCGGCGACTCGATTGCATTCTGTCCGCCGCTCATCATCAGCGAAGCGCAGATCGATGAGCTCTTCACCAAGTTCGATGTAACTCTGAACGAAACACTGGCCTGGGTCAGGGCCGGGTGCTGAAGATGTTCAGCAGGCACTGCGTATGCGCTGGCAAGGTCAGGTGCTAGACTCAAAATCAACCTAAGGATTCGGGGGAACCAAGCATGCAGGCGTCAGATCTTTTTGTTCAGTGTCTGGAAGCAGAGGGCATCGAGTACATCTTTGGTGTGCCGGGTGAAGAAAACGCCCACTTCATGATGTCACTGGAAGAGTCGAAGACCATACGCTTTGTTCTCACGCGGCATGAACAGGGCGCTGCGTTCATGGCGGAGATCTATGGACGCCTCACTGGCAATCCGGCTGCTTGCCTCGGCACACTCGGCCCCGGGGCTACTAATCTCATCACCGGTGTTGCTGACAGCAACATGGATCGGGCGCCGATGCTGGTGTTAACCGGACAAGGCTCAACCCGTCGACTGCACAAGGAGTCACATCAGGTCATGGATGTGGTTGCCATGTTCCGACCAGTCACAAAGTGGGCTGATACGATTCGACACGCTGATACGATTCCTGAAATGGTACGCAAAGCGATTCGCATTGCGCGAACGGAAAAACCAGGTGCGGTGCATCTGGAATTGCCGGAAGACATCGCCAAGCAACCAACCAATGCACTGCCGATGAAACCTGTGCGCTTTCGCCGACCGGTTCCGGATGACAAGGTCGTCAACAACGCCTTCGAGGTCCTCAGTAAAGCCAAAAAGCCCATCATCATTGCCGGCAACGGGTGCATCCGTAAACGATCGAGCAAGCAGCTGAGGATGCTGTGTGAGAAAACTGGTATCGGCGTCATCAGCACCTTCATGGCCAAGGGCTGTGTCGACATGGATGCCGACTACTGTCTGTACACGGTAGGACTTGGCACCAAAGACCGAATGAACTTTGCCATCGATGAAGCGGATGTCGTCCTGGCACTTGGTTTCGACATGGTGGAATACCACCCGCGTCTGTGGAACCCGGGCAAGACCAAGACGATCATCCATGCAGATTTTCTACCTGCAGAAATTGATGAACACTATCACCCGCAAGTCGAAGTTGTTGGTGATCTTGGCCACTTCCTGTGGATGCTTAACGAACGTGTCAACGCATCAACCAACCTCCACTTCGACCTGGCCAATCAGAGC
>JAYSTS010000403.1:0-9130 GCA_043719475.1 Gammaproteobacteria bacterium
CGGCGGCTCTTCATTCGCCGCCTCGCCCTTGTCCTTGCCCTTGATGGACATGCCGGCCACACGATAGAAGTTGTAGTCGTGGTACTTGCCGGTGCCTGCGATCAGCAGATGTTCTTTTTCGTAGACCAGATTCTGGCGGTTGTACTCGCCCATCTCGAAGTCGGGTGTCAATTGAATCGCGTTGGTCGGACAGGCCTCTTCGCACATGCCGCAAAAAATGCAGCGCGAAAAATTGATCTGGAAAAACTCCGGATACCAGCGGCCATCTTCGGGTCGTTCAGCTTTCTGCAACGCGATGCAACCGACGGGGCATGCCACCGCGCACAGATTACAGGCAACGCAGCGTTCATCACCGTCCGGATCGCGCGTCAGCACGATCCTTCCCCGGTAACGCGGTGGTACTGCGGGCATCACCTCGGGGTAAAGGATCACATCGCGTGGCCGAAACGCATGCATGAACACCATGCCAATGGAGCGAAATTGAGAGCCGATACCCTGCAGCACTGCCAGCAGTCGATTCATCCCGTCAAGCTCCTGGTGTTTGCCACAAGACGTACGCCGCAGTGCCCAGCAGGTTCACCAGTGCCAACGGTAGACAGACCTTCCACGCCGCCGACATCATCTGGTCGTAACGTGGCCTCGGCAACGACGCGCGCACCAGCACAAACGCCGCCATGAACACTGCGGTCTTGCTGGCGAACCAGATAAACGGAATCTGCGCAAAAAACGGCACTTCTGTTTCGAACGGCACGTGCCAGCCGCCAAAAAACAGCACGACTGTGAGACATGAAATCAGCACGATGCCGACGTACTCGGCAACCAGGAACATGCCGAATTTCATACCCGAGTATTCGGTGTGATAACCGGCGCCAAGTTCTGCTTCCGCCTCAGGCAGATCGAAGGGCGTACGGTGAATGACTGCGATGCCGGCCAGTACCCAGACACAGAACCCGAGGAACTGCGAAAAGACAAACCAGCCATGGCGTTGGGCATCAACAATATGCGACAGATCAAAACTGCCAGTCTTCATGACGATGCCCATCAGTGACAAACCCATGAACACTTCATAGGAGATCATCTGTGCGGTCGAACGCAGTCCACCGAGCAATGCATACTTGCTGTTCGACGACCAGCCCCCGAGCATCACTGCATACACCGCTAGACCTGCGATGGCAAAGAAAAAGAGAATGCCGTCATCCGGCGTTGAGACGACCCAGGTGGGTGTGAACGGGACGAGCGCAAATCCGAGCATCATCAGCCCGATCGCCAGCGCCGGCGCGAGAATGAACGTGAACTTGTCGACGAAAGGCGGTATCCAGTCTTCCTTGAAAAAGATCTTGATCATGTCAGCGACGACTTGCAGCAGGCCGAATGGTCCGACCCGGTTTGGACCATAACGGTCCTGCCACAGCGCGAGCAACCGGCGCTCCACCCAGATCATCTGCGCGCCAGCGACCACGGCACCCAGCAGGATCACGATCGCCTTGAAGGCCGCCCAGAAGATGGCTGCAAGTTCTTCTGTTATCCAATCAAACACCGCTCAGCCTCCCCTGCTTATGTCGCATGGTGTTCCCACACGAAACGGCGGAACACCAGGCATCCCGACCGGCAAACCAACCGCACCGCTCGGAAAATCCTCTGCGATAACCACAGGCAGTTCGACGATCATGCCGTCAAACATGACCCGGACCGCACCATCACCCTCGATGCCAAGCCGATGTGCATCTTCACGATTCAAAACGGCGTAGCTGGCCCTGGCACGGGCGCGAATGGGGTCGGCGAGTCCGGTCAGTTCTTCTGAACCAAAATGTTCGTACAACGCAATCAGTCGAGAAGCCGCATCCCCGGCTGGTCTTGTTGGGGAATGATAAACCGGTGCCACACTGCTTGAAGGGGCGAACAGCCGCACACCAGGATCACCGCCTTTGAGGGGACCACCTACTTCAGTCTGGAATTTGGTCCACGCCTGCGGCGAATTCCAGCCCGGTGCCCATGCGAACGGCAGTAGCTGCGCAGGGCGATCCCCCGCATCGGCACCGTTTTGCCCCTCCATCGAAAAGTTCAGGGCCGAATCAGGATCCTGGGTCGAGCGGGGTTCGTGGATGAAGACGACGGCGCGCGCCGCAGTTCGGCCGGATTGACGATGTGATGCCCGCGCCAATCCCCTGCCCTGCATGCGGAAGCTGGCCGACGGCGCGGCGTGCGCCACACCGTTGAACTGCGGCAGATCCGTTTCCATATCGGCAAGCACTGCATCAAGATTTTCAGCCACCACCGAACCACCGCGCAGCTGCCCCAACCAGCGCCACGATTCGAGCGTACCGATGGAGCGGTCGTAATAACCGGGGTCAAAGTTCTGGAAATACCGTTGCGCGCGGCCTTCCATGTTGACCAGCGTGCCAGTCGCCTCGGCAAATGTGGCGGCCGGCAGAATGACGTCTGCACGTCGGGCGGTTGCTGTCATCTGATGATCGATAACCACCATCCTGGCTCGGCCAAGCAGCCGTTCAAGTGTCGGCTGTGACAAACGCCGCTCGAGATCATTCTCCAGCACGATGACAACGCTCTCGCGCTCGGTGATGTTTTCAAACGAATCTTCGAGGCTAGGGGCGCCGAACATCGCCATACCCAGACTGTTGGCTTCCGACACGGCAAGACTGAGCTGAACACCAGGATTGATCTTGTGCAGTGCCCACGCAACATTGGCCGCCGCATGTATGACATCGATCGAGCCTGCACCGGTACCGGAAACAATCAACGGGCGCTTTGCAGCCCGCAGTGTTGTGACAATCTCCTGCACACGCACCGCAAGATCGTCACTCAGACTGTCCGGCATCGAAGCGTGTGGATCGAGCGCGTTGGCGACGGCAAATCCGAGCGCGGCAATCGTTTCAGGTGCCATCCGGAACGTCTGAGCCGCGATGTCGTCCAGGCCCGTCACTGCGGATGTCGCGATGTAAACCGGGTTCAATGCACGTTGCGCGATGTCAGCCGCCGACTCTGCCTGCCACTCGGGCACCCGTTTGTCGCGCGTCATGTCGAGAGCCTTGCCCCGAGCCGCCTGGCGCAGTGCCAGCGCAACGCGCGGCGCGGTCGCGAGCACGTCTTCACCGAGCACCAGTACAGCGTCTGCATCATCGATAACACGGATGGTCGCGGCGGCTACTGGACCTTGGTCAAAAATGCGCAGCACGGCTGCAGTCAATTCGCTGTCCTGCCGTGTCATGCCGCTGCAGAACGCCGTCGCACCAACCAGCGTGCGCAGCATGTAGTTGGCCTCCAGGCTGGCACGTGGAGAACCTATGCCGAGTACTTTCGTCCCGGACGCCATCAACTCTCGAACGCGGGCCAACGCCTGGTCAGCTGTCACCGTCACAAATTCACCATGCTGTTTGCACAGTGGCTTGCGTGGACGATCGGCGCGATTCACGTAGCCATAGCCGAACCGGCCCCGATCGCACAGAAAGTAGCCGTTGATCTCGCCGTGATACCGATTTTCGATGCGGCGTACCGTGCCGTAACGTTCGCCGGGAGAGATGTTGCAACCTACCGCGCAACCGGTGCAGATACTCGGTGCAAACTGCATATCCCACTTGCGGGCGTAGTGTTCCGAATGGATCTTGTCGGTAAAAACCCCGGTGGGACAGATCTCGGTGAGATTGCCTGCGAACTCGCTCTGCAAGGTGCCGGGTTGTTCGCGACCGAAATAGACCTGTGCCGCCGAGCCGAATACACCAAGGTCCGTGCCCCCCGCATAGTCGTTGTAATAACGGACGCAGCGGTAACAAGCAATACAACGATTCATCTCGTGAGCGATGAACGGACCGAGATCCTGATTTCGGTGGGTACGCTTCGTAAAGTGGTACTGACGCTTGTGATGTCCGGTCATCACAGTCATATCCTGCAGATGACAATGCCCACCCTCCTCACAGACCGGGCAGTCATGCGGGTGGTTGGTCATGAGCAGCGAGATGATGCCTTCGCGAAAGTCCTTCGCTTCAGGGTCGGTTATCGACAGATAAGTGTTGTCGCCTGCCGGGGTCATGCACGCCATGACAATGCGGCCCACCTTATCGGCATCGTCCCGATAGAGTTTCACCGCACATTGCCGGCAAGCACCAACACTGCCAAGTGCGGGGTGCCAACAAAAATACGGCAGATCGAGCCCGAGACTCAGACAGGCCTGTAACAGGTTGTCTTTCGGATCGACCTCGAACTGTTCACCGTCGACGTAGATTTTTGCCATCGATAATCTCAGGCCGCACTGTGGCCGGCTTGACAGTTCCTCAGGCCATGCTGGCCATGGTTGTTGTTGTGTCCCTGTTGGCGACTGTGTCCTTGCTGGCAACTGTGTCCTTGCTGGTTACTCCAGCATCGAACTCAGCACGAAAATATTTCAGCGCCGACTGCAAGGGTTCCATGGCACCGGGTGCATGCAAGCAGAACGTCTTGCCTGGACCAAGCCAGCTTGTCAGCTTGATCAGTACCTCGATGTCCTCGGCCCGTCCGTTTCCCGCCTCCAGCGCCCGCAGAATCTTCACACTCCACGGCAAGCCATCGCGACAGGGTGTACACCACCCACAGGATTCGCGTGCAAAGAACTCCTCCAGATTACGTACTGCCGACACCATGCTCTGATCGTCCGCAACCACCATGATGAGCCCGGTGCCCATGCGCGAACCGGCTTTGCCGATCGTGTCGTAGTCCATGGCGAGATCAAGGTGGCTTGGCAGCAGGAAGTCGGTAGACGCACCACCGGGCAACCATGCCTTGAGCTGACGGCCATGTTTCATCCCCCCGGCATGATCTTCAAGCAGTTCACGAGCACTCGTGCCGATCGGCAATTCCCAACATCCAGGCGTGTTCACTCGACCGGAACACCCGTACATCTTGGTGCCGGAGTCGGTGCTCTTGTTTTGCGACAGACCTTTGAACCAGTCAGCTCCGTTGCCAAGAATATGCACAACATTGGAGAGTGTCTCGACGTTGTTGACGATGGTCGGGCGCCCCCACAGCCCCGCAATCTGCGGAAACGGTGGCTTGGCCCGCGGCGTTGCACGCCGCCCCTCCAGGGAATTGATCAACGCTGTCTCTTCACCGCAGATATACCGGCCTGCGCCAGTGTGAACATGCAGCTCGAAACTCCATGGGCTACCGAGAATGTGACTGCCAATGTAACCCGCAGCACGCGCAGCACTAACCGCTTCATTCAGCCGCTTCGCAGCCGTCACATACTCGCCGCGCAGAAAAATGTAACCAACTGTCGCCTGGATCGCGTAGCCCGCGATCAACATGGCTTCGACGAGCTGGTGTGGTACCTGCTCCATCAGGAGTCGATCCTTGAAGGTACCGGGTTCCATTTCATCCGCATTACACACCAGGTATTTCTCGCCCGCATCCGGACCCATCGGCACCAGGCCCCATTTCACACCGGTGGGAAATCCCGCGCCGCCGCGTCCACGCAGATTGGCTGTCTTGACAACTCCCTGCACGTCAGCCGACGAGAGCTCCTTGATGACGCGACGAAAAACGCTGTAACCGTTGTCAGTTTCGTACCCGGCAAGGTCGAGTGGCCCGGCGACGCGATCAATCAAACGTGTCAGCGGACGCTGATAGTGTGGATCGCCAGCGCTGCGAAGGCTCATGAGTACTGCTCCAGCAGATCCGCGACCTGGGTCGGTTCGAGTGGACCAAACAAATCATCGTCGATCATCAGACAGGCGCCACGATCACACGCGCCCAGACAGCAGATGGGCAAGAGTGTGAAGCGTCCATCACGGGTGGTCTCGCCCAGCCGCACACCTAGTGACGCGCTCAATGAATCGCGCAATTCGTCATAACCGGTGAGATGGCATGCGATGCTGTCGCAAACCTTGATGACATGCCGACCTACCGGCTGGCGAAAGATCAGGTTGTAGAAGGTCGCGACCCCCTCGAGCTCTGCGGCCGGGATACCAAGCTCTGCAGCGATCACCGGGATGGCGCCATCCGACACCCAGCCACGATGTCCCTGAACGACTTTGAGCGCCTCGATGCTCGCAGCGCGTGGATCGGGGTAATGCCCTATTTCATGCTGGATTTCGGTGCGTTCGGTGTCCGTCAGCTGGAACGGCGGCTGCGAATCCAGATCAACTACGTTGAGCAGTCTGATACTCATCGATCGACATCCGACATGACAAAGTCGATCGACGCGATGTAGGCGATGAGATCGGGCACCATCTGGCCGCGGATCACACTGGGAATCTGCTGGAGGTGTGCAAAACTCGGTGTGCGGATGCGGGTTCGATAACTCATCGTGCTGCCGTCACTGGTTAGGGAGTAACCATTGATTCCCTTGGTTGCTTCGACCATCTGCGAAGTTTCTCCAGCCGGCATCACCGGCCCCCATGACACATCCAGGAAGTGTGTGATCAACGTTTCGATGTCCTTCAGGGTGCGCTCTTTGGGCGGTGGACAGGTCAGCGGATGATCGGCCTTGTAGGGACCTGCCGGCATGTTGTTCAGACACTGCTCAATGATGCGCAGCGACTGGCGGATTTCCTGTTCACGTACGAGCGTGCGATCGTAGACGTCCCCGCGGTCACCGGTCGGCACTTCGAAATCAAAGTTGTCGTAACCCGAATAGGGCCGTGCCTTGCGCAGATCGAAGTTGCAACCGGTGGCACGCAGCCCCGCACCGGTGATGCCCCACTCAAGCGCCTCGTCAGTCGAATAGGCGGCAACACCGCGTGAACGTGCCACCAGAATCGAATTGGTGAGAATGGACTTGCGATAGTCATCCAGCCGTTTCGGTAACCAGTCAAGAAATTCACGGACCTTTTTTTCCCAACCAATCGGCAGGTCGTGCGCCAGACCACCAATGCGAAACCAGGCTGGGTGCATGCGAAAACCGGTGATCGCTTCGATGACGTCGTAGCCCTTCTGTCGATCAACAAACATGATGAACACCGGCGTCATCGCCCCGACATCCTGGCAGAACGTGCCGTAATACAGCAGGTGCGACAGCACCCGGAAAAACTCGCATAACATCACGCGGATAGTCTTGACGCGATCCGGGACTTCAATGCCGGCAAGCTTTTCCAGCGCCAGCACGTATGGCAGGTTGTTCATCACCCCGCCGAGATAGTCGACACGGTCGGTATAGGGAATGTAGCTGTGCCATGACTGACGCTCACCCATCTTCTCGGCACCGCGGTGGTGGTAGCCGATATCCGGCACACAGTCGACGATCTCTTCGCCATCAAGCTGCAGCACGATCCGGAAAGCACCGTGTGAGGACGGATGATTCGGACCCAGGTTCAGAAACATGAACTCGTGGTCGTCGGTGCCCCGCTTCATTCCCCAGTCTTCGGGTTGGAAACGCAGTGCTTCCTGCTGCTGGTCCTGCCGCAGCGCATCGAGTTGATAGGGATCGAATTCAGTGGCGCGCGCAGGATATTCCTTGCGTAGCGGATGACCCTGCCAGGTGGGTGGCAAGAGAATTCGACGCAGGCCCGGATGCCCATCGAACGTGATACCAAACAGATCCCATACTTCACGCTCGTACCAGTTCGCATTGGCAAACAGGGCAACCACCGTTCTGAGGGATGGGAAATCTCCTCGCAGCGCGACCTTGATGCGCACATCATCGTTGCGCTCGATCGACAGCAACTGATAAACGACCGTGAAATCTGCCGCCGGCAAGCCACGCCGATGTTTGCGCGACCGCTCATCAACCGCAGACAGATCAAACAGCATTCGGTACGGTCGCGAGATATCGTTTTTCAGGTATCGCAACACATCCTGCACTAACAAGGCAGGCACCCACACGGTGGGCATCGAGTCGGCAGTGGACTGAATGACAAAATCAGCGTTCGTGAAACGCCCCAACAAATCACCGATGACGGAATCGTCCGTTCTGCTGGCCACTACGCTTGCGGGCGCGCTCACAGAGAATCCGGACTGCGTAACGTGGTTTGGGACTGGCGGGCAATCAGGCGGACATCCCGTTGCGCTGGCATGTTGGGTTTGTAGATGCCCTGGTCGCCCACCATCCACGACAGTGGTCGCTGTTCATGGCCAATGGATTCTTGCAACAGCATAAGCCCCTGCAGAAAGGCCTCTGGTCGCGGGGGGCATCCGGGGATATAAAGATCGACCGGCAGGAACTTGTCTACGCCTTGCACCACCGAATAGATATCGTACATACCGCCGGAATTGGCACAGGCGCCCATGGAGATGACCCACTTCGGTTCGAGCAGTTGTTCATATAATCGCTGCACAACCGGCGCCATCTTGATAAAGCAGGTACCGGCGATGACCATCAGATCAGCCTGCCGCGGTGAAGCACGAATGATCTCCGAACCGAAGCGCGCGATGTCGTGTACCGATGTGAACGCGGTCGCCATCTCTACATAACAACACGACAGCCCGAAATTGAACGGATAAACCGAGTTTTTCCGTCCCCAGTTCACCAGGTCGGAGAGCTTTGCGGTAAAGACGTTGCGCCTGACCTCATCCTCAGTGAATTGTTCTACTGGCTCGGGTTGCGTGTAGTCCGGCGTCAGCGGTGAAACACCGGTGGGGCGATTCGAATCGATTCGGGTAAACGTGTATTTCATGAGTTTGATTGGGTGATATCAGATCCAGCACGTTGGACTTTTTGTTTATTCAGCGCTTTGATCTGGCTCATTCGAGCTTTGGGCGCCCAGTCGAGCGCGCCGATGCGGGCGAGGTAGATCAGACTGACGAGCAGAATGCCTATAAAGACAACGGCCTCGGCGAAACCTGTCCAACCGGATTCACGTACCGATATGGCCCATGCGTACAGGAACAACGCTTCGACATCAAATATCACGAAAAATACTGCGACAAGATAAAACTTCGCGGACAGACGCAGTCGCTCGGGAGATGCGGACACGACCCCGGATTCAAAAGGCTCTCCACGCGCACGCGCGTCGCCCTTGCCACCCAGCATGGCAGACGCACCGAGCATGATTCCGCAGAGTACGAGCACCCCAAGAACAAACACCACAATCGACCAGAATTCCGGTGACGACATCATGTACGCCCCTCCTCCGTTCCTCAAGGAAACTAACTTCAGCTTAGTCCAGATGCGCCGACTGTGTTGGCGACTACTCTCCCTCGCTGC
>JAYSTS010000404.1:0-9091 GCA_043719475.1 Gammaproteobacteria bacterium
GATGGTCGAGGCAATCGGTATGCAGTGCTGACGGAAGGGCAGTATGAAATTCTCGACACCTGGCACGTTGGTGGCATGCGAGGCTCCGGCTCACACGACATTCGGGTCGATGATGTTTTTGTTCCCCGTTCGCGAATCGTGGCACCGATCGGTGGCGTCAGGTCAGAAGAGCCGTTATTGCGATTTCCAGCCAGCGCTCGGCTCGCTTATAACAAGGTAGCGGTGAGTCTGGGGATCGCAAGGTTCGCGCTTGACCAGTTTGTGGCACTGGCAAGCGGCAAATTGCCTCGCTTTTCCAGTGGCAAACTGCGTGAGCGGACGCATGCGCAGAGTGCAGCAGCGGAAGCGGAAGTACGTGTCCTTCGCAGCCGCGCCGCGCTGTTCAGTGTGGTAGAAGCCATGTGGGCTGCGGTTCTGCGGGAGGAAGAGATCAGTACACGTGACCGAGCTGTCTTGCAGATCGTCTGCTCGGACGCCGTCCGGGCTTGTGTGGAAGCCGTTGATATCGTGGCCGAGGCCGCGGGAACGAGCGCCAACCAGATTGGTAATCCGCTGGAACGCGCGTCGCGGGATGTGCGCGTGGTTCGACAGCATGCCACCGTGGCCCAGCATCACATAACCGACGGTGGACGTGCGCTGCTTGGCCTTGAGCCGGTTGGTCTCATGCTCGCTGGGCTCGCCCCTCGACCAAAAAAAGCGCCGCGGCCTAAAGAAGAGAAGGTGTAGACATGCTGAGAATTCGACGGTCGGTGTTGGCACTGCTGTTTTTGATTGCCTCGCAAGCGACCATCGCGGCGACCTTTGCGGAACGGCTTGGATATCCAGCCGGTGCGCGCGTGGTGATTCTGCATGTGGACGATGCCGGTATGTCGCATCAATCCAATATCGGTGCGATGCGATCGATCACCGAAGGGGTCGCGACCTCGATGAGCGTGATGATGCCGTGTGCGTGGGTGCCTGAACTCAAGCAAATGCTGGTGAAGAACCCAGGGCTGGATGTCGGTCTGCATCTGACGCTGACTTCGGAGTGGTCAGGCTATCGGTGGGGGCCGCTTGCGTCGCGCGACAGGGTGCCGGGATTGATCGACTCGGAAGGGGCGCTCTGGCCGTCAGTGGAAGATGTGGCCAGACGTGCGACACCCGATGAAGTAGAACTTGAGATTCGTGCACAGATTGCACGATCACGCGGGCTTGGTATCGAGCCTACTCATCTAGATTCACACATGGGTACGTTGTTTGCCCGGGATGATTTCCTCGAGCGATACATCAAAGTGGGCGCGGAAGAGGGGATCCCGGTCATGTTTCCCGGTGGGCATGTAGCTTCGCTGCGTGCGCAGCTCACTGATGACGTTGGTGAATCCCAGGCTGCCGCCCGGGTCGCAAAAGCGCAGGCGATGGCCGAGACTGTCTGGTCGCTCGGATTGCCGGTGCTCGATGACCTGCACAATGTCAGCTATGGCTGGACCGCAGCAGAACATGTGGGTTGGACCGATCAACAGCTTGCGGACTACAAGGTATCCCGTTATCTCGACGCGTTGCAGACGATGGAACCGGGCGTGACGATGATCATCATGCACAACACGGATGCTGATCTGAATTTTGCTCGCATCACTGATTCCGGACCGACACGACGAGGTGACATGCTGGCGATGCTTGATCCGCGGATCAGACAGGCCATCGTCAACGAGAAGATCGTGCTCACCACCTGGCGTGAACTCATGCAACGCAGGCGCGCGCTCCATGAGTGATCTTTCGCAGGTGACCTGCATCGAGGAACTCAGGCTGCTGCATCGAAGACGCGTGCCCAAGATGTTCTGGGACTACGTGGAATCCGGTTCCTGGACCGAGTCCACATATCGAGCGAACGAAAGCGACTTGAGCCGTGTTCTGTTTCGACAACGCGTCGCTGTGGATATCTCCAGACGGACGCTGGGCTCTGACATGGCTGGCCAGGCGGTATCGATGCCGGTCGCACTTGCACCGACAGGACTTACCGGCATGCAGCACGCTGATGGCGAGATCCATGCTGCACGAGCAGCCGAAAAATTTGGTGTGCCCTTCACCCTGTCAACAATGAGTATCTGTTCGATCGAAGCGGTCGCAGCGGCAGTCACCACACCCTTCTGGTTCCAGCTTTACGTGATGAAAGATCGCGACTACATCAGCAGGCTGATTCAGCGAGCGAAGTCGGCGGGCTGCAGCGCGCTCATGCTGACACTGGATCTGTCGATCATGGGGCAGCGCCACAAGGATGTTCGCAACGGACTCTCGACACCACCGCGCATGACGCTGCGGAACATCGTCGAGATGGCGATGAAGCCCGGCTGGTCGATACCCATGTTGCTCACAAAAAATCGCACGTTCGGCAATGTGGTTGGCCACGTCGCAGGTGTGGAAAAACTGCGGACGCTGAGCAGTTGGTCGAACGAACAGCTTGATCCTTCGCTCAACTGGGATGACGTACGGTGGGTGCGTGATCAATGGCCTGGACGATTCATTCTCAAAGGGATCATGGACCCGGTTGATGCGGACCTGGCGTGTTCAATCGGTGCCGACGCGATGGTGGTGTCCAATCACGGTGGTCGACAGCTCGATGGCGCGCCTTCGACCATAACCGTGCTGCCGTCCATCGTCGAAGCGGTGAAGGGTCGGATGGACGTCTGGATGGATGGAGGAATTCGCAGCGGCCAGGATGTGGCGCGGGCGCTTGCACTGGGCGCCACGGGTACGCTGATCGGTCGTGCGTTTCTCTATGGTTTAGGGGCGGGTGGTGAAGCAGGCGTCACGCGCGCGCTGCAGATCATCCAGCGGGAGCTGGATCTGACGATGGCGTTCTGTGGTGTGACGAATGTGAAGGATCTGGGTTGGCAGATTGTGTGGTCGCAGCCGGTGGTGTGAATCTGGGTGGCGCATCATTGTGGGAGCGATCTCCTGATCGCGATTTCAGGTGTTCGATCGCGGTCAGGAGACCGCTCCTACACACTTGCGGTCATTGACCTTGTTGTGGGAGCGATCTCCTGATCGCGATCTCGGGTGTTCAATCGCGACACCTCTTGTGGGAGCGGTCTCCGGACCGCGATTGTTGGGGTCATCGAAGATCGCGATCAGGAGATCGCTCCCACAAGAGGTGTCGCGATTCCGGTTTCGCTTCGGAACCTACCAGGCGTGAACCTGCCCGTTCCACTTCATGAACGTACCGGTGTTGTCTGCCTTGGTGTCGGCGATCACCTGGATAATACCGCTGGCACTTTCTTCCGGCGTGATCTCGGCATTCGCACCACCCATGTCGGTCTTCACATAACCGGGGTGAATGAGGCGGAGCGAAATTTTGTCGGCGGCGAGTTCTACCGACATCATCCGCATGACCTTGTTGACTGCGGCCTTGGACGAGCAGTAGGCGTACATGACTGGCCAATTGAGATCGAGCGCTCCCATCTGGCTGGTAATCGTGATGGCCTTGGCATCGGTACCCTTGGCGAGGTTTGGACGGAAAGCCTGAACCATGCGGACCGGGCCCATGGTGTTGACGTTGAACGTCTCCATCCAGCCTTCATAGTCGATGTTGGTCGCCGATTGTTTGTCGGGTGATGGTCCGGCGATGCCGGCATTGTTGATCAGGATGTCGATCGGCGTGTCACCGATTTTGCCCTTCAGTGCAGCGACGGACGCGGCGTTCGACACATCCAGTTCATGGACGGTGACCTTGCTACCGAGCGCCTTCAGTGCAGTAGCACCTGCCGGGTTGCGACAGCACGCCAGCACGTCATTGCCCGCTTCGGCGTACATCTTCGCCATCTGAAAGCCGATGCCCTTGTTGGCCCCGGTAATCAATACTTTACTCATTGTGTTGTCTCCATTGTTTATCTACGAGAGTTTATCGATCAGATTGAAAATTGATGTTGCGCGTTGACCCGCACTCGAGTGCCGACGTACTCCTTGCGAGTCATGTCGCCCAGCAGGTCCTGGTCTTTCGCGATGGCCCAGGTACGTTGTCCTGCATCCGTCAGCATTCCCGCGTAGGCCGAGTCGAAGCCGTTCTGGCCGTACATCACGACATACCCTTCGATGGTTGCAGTACCAACAAAACCTGAATCCAGTTCTCTGGTCGGCAATGCGTCGACTTCCTGCTGTACGTCCTGGTGCTGGTACGGTTTGGCCGGTGGCTCGCTGGAATAGACGCCAAATGCGTGTTTTGTCAGCATGCCGCCGTTGGCGGTAATCAGGCCGCGTTTGCCGGGCTGCTCTCTGAGTAGCTCCGCCAGCCGCGCCACCGAGTGCATGACGTAGTTGTTGAGCGGCCCGCCGTTAAAGGTGAGGCCACCGGTTACGGTCAATGGTCGTTCCAGCGATAAGCCGATTTCCGTTGCGCCAATCTGTACGGCTGCCGGAAAGCAGCTGTAGACGTCGACATGATCGACATCGGCGACGGTCATGTTGGCCAGCTCCAGTGCGCGTCGGCCGGCAATGCGGATAGCTGGCGAAGAGTAGAGGTTGTTGCGTGTTGACACGGTGTAGGTGTCATGCGAGTCGGTGCCGACGTGCGGGAAAATCCACTTTTCGCGGGGGATACCGAGCCGTTTCGCGACCGCGACGTTGGTGAGGATCAGCGCCGCGCCCATGTCCACACTGTTGTTGGAGTTCATCAGTTTTGGATAGGGATAGGAGATGCCGCGGTTGCTGTCAGAAATGGTTCGGATTTCTTCAGCGCTTACCGGCTTGCGCAGCCAGGCATGCGGATTTCCGGCGGCCACCTTGCTGAAGCCGGCCCATAGTTCGGAGATACGTTTGATGTGCACATCCGGCGCCTCTCCTCTATGTGCACGCCACGCAGTTTCGAAAATCGGATACCACTGAATCGGCGCACGCAGACCAATCTGCATTTCAAAGTCGTGAGACATCGGCTTGTCTTCACCGAGCATGCGATCGGGTGTTCCGGACAGTTCGCTCCACTGCGCCCTTACGCCCTGACGCTTAGCCTTCGCCCTGGAATTGCCGCATTCAGCCCCGGTGATGAGGATGATTTCGTGTTTGCCGCTCTGGATATCCAGGCAGGAATGGTTGACGGTTGTCTGCACGAAGTTGCCGCCAAACTGCGACATCACGGTTTCGGCGTTCGGTGCGCCAACGGCTCCGGCGACGGCCTTCGCCGGATTCTTGTAAGGCCATACACCGCGGATGACGCGAACGGAAGTAGCAGACGTCAGGAGCGATGGCGCGCCTGCGTCAGCGGCTGCCAATCGTAAGGCGTCGATCATGAGATCTACCGGCTCCTTGGCATCCGCCGTGTACTCGTTCAGTCGTTGATCGACCTGTGCAACCCCCACCAGAACCGGTGTCGCCGATTCGTTCATGCCCGCGCTCCCCCTGATCGACTTGTTCTTTTCGATTGGCTCTTCTCAACCAGCTCTTTTCAACTAGCTCTTTTCAACTAGCTCTTTTCAACTTGGTCTATAGCCGGCCAGTATAACTGCGCAGCGCTATGGTTAAATGCCATGCCCTGTCTGCGTGAACCAACGTGCGACCGAGACTGTACTACGGATATGTCCTGATCGCCGCTGCCTTTGTCGCCCAGTTCGTGTCGATTGGAATTCTCAGTTATGTCGCCGGTTCCTTCATGTCGCCGATGAGTGATGAACTCGGCTGGTCACGTGCAGACTTCACCATTGCCCGGTCGATGGGTCAGCTGGTGATGGGTTTGGCGGGTTTTTTCATTGGTACCCGGGTGGATCGCGTGGGTGGTCGCAGGTTAATGCTTGCGGGTGCGTTGCTTTTGTCAGTAGCGCTTGGATTACACAGCACCATTCATCAACTCTGGCACTGGATCGTTCTCAATGGGATCGTTACCACCATCGGTTGCGCCTTGATCGGGAATCTGGTGGTTAACGTCACTCTGGCGAAGTGGTTTGTCGAACGTCGTGGTCAGGCCGTGGCTTGGGCAGCGATGGGTGTGTCGCTGGGCGGGATTGTGCTGACTCCATTGGTCACGTTTGCCATCGACCATCACGGCTGGCGGATGGCCTGGATCGAGTTGGGCATCGGCACGCTGATCCTGATGCTGCCGGTGGCCATGCTCATGCGCAGAGCGCCAGAGGACTTTGGGCTGCATCCAGACGGCAAGACCGATGACCAGGTCAATCAAGGGCAGGCCGAGAAGGCGCGGCTCGACTTCGAGCGGTCCATGACACGAGCGCAGGCGTTACGGACCTGGTCGTTCTACGCGCTTGTCATTGCATTCGGGTTCTTTTCGATCAACATCGTGGTGGTGCTGCTGCACATGATCCCGATGATGACTGATGCTGGATTTTCGCGCTCCGATGCTGCTATCGCGATGGTTGTCGCGTCTATTCCGGCCATGTTGTCCAAACCAGTATGGGGGTTTTACATCGATCGGTTTCCTGTAAAGCCGTTGGCAGCTGTCAGTGCATCGATGACAGGTGTCAGTCTGGCGCTCATTGTCACCGCCGTGAATGCCGGATCCCTGCCGTCAGTGTTTGTGGGTCTGGTGCTGCTTGGGCTTGCCTGGGGTGGCATGATTCCGATGCAGGAAGTGATCTGGGGCAGCTTTTTTGGTCGTCGCCACTTGGGTGCAGTACGCAGCGCAGCACTGCCCTTTGCGCTGTTGCTCGGCGCCATCGCGCCTTATGCCGTGTCCGTGTACCGGGATGTCACTGGTGGATACACTGGCGCGCTGTGGGCTGTAGCGTTGCTCAACATGTGGTCAGGTGTCCTGATCCATCGAGTCCAGCCGCCGATCACGACCCATAGAGGCACGAGCGCCAACAACAGCGAGTCGGCAGCACCGCCGACGTAACGACAGCAAACAATGGCCGCCTTGTCGAAGTTTCCGCGCCAGGCCAAGGCTAAGCCCGATTGCGGTCGCGCGAACGGCTAACCCATCAGGTAGAGGTATTCTTCCTGCACAACCTTTTCGCTGGCGACGGTGTAGAGACCCACTTCGGTCATGGTCATGCGCGCGCCATTGTTTGGCGTGATATCCATCTCGAGTCGCAATACAAACTGGTCCGGACGATGACCTACAAAAGGCCCTTCGACGGTAACACCGTGCACGGTGTTGTTGTCGTACCACCAGGCGTGTTTACCATGAATCGCTGCAATGCCTTCCATCCGCATAGGCATGTCTTCGCTGCCCTGGCCTTCGATGCTGATGATATTTTCGGAGTAGAAGGCTTTGACAAATGCTTCTTCCCCCACACGACCCTGGTTCACCATCTCGACCATCCTTTTGCCAACGTCCAATGCACCCATGATCGTTCCCCGAACTTGTTTGAAAAGGCCAGAAGTCTACCATCGTCCTGTCGTGGTTCGAAGTACACAGGAATGCTGGTTGCTCTTCGGTGAGCGGACAACAGGATGGTCAAGAATGAAGGTGTGCCAGGTCGACCCTACAGTGCGACATGCAGTGAAAATGCGGAGTACGCGCTGTTCGCTCGTTTTCATGCTCCCTGGTGTTTTGAATTTAAGCGGTTTCGGGTATCAAAGCCGGTTCCTGAAGTGACGCAGAGCTTCGGGATTGGCCAGTGCGCTGGTGTTTTTCACGTCGTGGCCATGCACTACGTCCCGTACCGCGAGTTCGGCAATTTTTCCACTCATGGTGCGCGGGATGTCCGGTACCGCCAGAATCATGGCCGGCACATGCCGCGGTGAGGCCTGTTCCCGGATGCGCCGACAAATGGCTTGTGTGAGCCGTTCGTCAAGCTGTACATCTGGCCGCAGCACGAGAAAGAGTATGACGCGGCTGTCACCTTCCCAATCCTGGCCGATGCACACAGCTTCCATGACTTCGGAAAAGGTCTCGACCTGACGATAGATCTCAGCGGTGCCAATGCGGACACCCCCGGGATTGAGCACCGCATCGCTGCGACCATGAATGATGAACCCGTCATGTTCGGTAGTTTCCGCGAAGTCGCCGTGGGCCCACACTCCCGGAAACCGCTCGAAATAGGCGGCAGCGTAACGATCGTTGTCGGGATCCTTCCAGAATCCGATGGGCGCCGATGGAAACGGCTTGGTACAGACCAGTTCACCTTTCTGCTGGTGTATTCGCTGTCCATCGTCATCCCAGACTTCTACCGCCATGCCGAGGCCTGCAGACTGCAGCTCGCCTTCGAAGACAGGTAACAGGGGATTACCCAGGATGAAGCAGGAAATCAGGTCAGTGCCACCGCTCATGGAGACGAGGTGAAGGTCGGCCTTGATGTCGCGATAGACGTAACGAAATCCTTCATGGGGCAGGGTAGAACCCGTCGAGATCAGCATCCGTATGGCCGAAAGGTCATGAGTTTCCCGTGGTTTCACACCGTGATTTTCGACACCCTGCAGGAATTTTGCGCTGACACCAAATACGCTGACACGTTCACGCACGGCAAGATCGAACATGGCCGAAGGGTTCGGAAAAAACGGAGAGCCATCATAGAGAACAATTCGACAACCCGTGGCAAGCGCTGATGCGAGCCAGTTCCACATCATCCAGCCCGCTGTGGTGAAGAAAAACAGTGTGTCCTGCTCCGACAGATCCAGATGCAGTCGATGTTCCTTGAGGTGCTGCAATAGTGTTCCACCTGCGCCATGCACAATGCACTTCGGCTTTCCGGTGGTACCACTGGAATAGAGAATGTAGAGCGGATGGTCGAAGGGTAGTTGTTCGAAGACAAGGGGAGGCGTGGCGTCTGCATTGAGTATTTTGTCGATCCGTTCTGCATCGACGGGGATCGCGTCGATCACTGCAACCCAGAGCACTGTCTTGATCGACGGGATTTGACTGACGATGTTTGCCACCTTGTCAGTGATCTCGATGCGCTTGCCGTTGTAAAAATAGCCATCACAGGCGATCAGCAGCTTTGGTTCGATCTGTCCAAACCGATCCAGGGCGCCAACGGTGCCAAAGTCCGGTGAGCATGAGGAGAAGATGGCACCGATGCTGGCGGTTGCCAGCATGGCCACAATGGTCTCCGGCACGTTTGGCATCATTGCGGCGACGCGATCATTGGGGCGAACCCCGAGTGAACGCATGGCTTGCGCCAGACGAGCCGTTTGCTGATACAAGTCGCGCCACGTGAATTCGCGACGTGCG
>JAYSTS010000405.1:0-9036 GCA_043719475.1 Gammaproteobacteria bacterium
GAATAGAGATGCGACTGCACATCACACTCGGCACCGGGATAACGGTTATGCCACCACGTACCGCCCACGCCACTCGCTTTCTCGACGATGAGAAAATCGGAGATTCCGGCCCGGGCAAGCGTGATGCCAGCGCAGATGCCACCTGGTCCGGCACCGATCACCAGAACTGTCGTCACATCGGCAGGTGCGCTGGTTGGGTTTGCTTCATTCATGGATCGTGAGACTCGTGTAGGTAACAAGGTTCGAATCAGACCGGAAAGTTAACGCAAACAGCCTCCGCGTGACTACCTGCAATCCCTGCGCGGCTATTCCCGGCTAGGAGTCCGCGCGTCTGCTCCACCACCGCAGACCCAGGACAATCGATCCAGCGATCAGAAACGCAGCCGTTATCCCCATCAGCCCCGCCTGATAACTACCCGTGGTGTCCCGGGCGACACCCCATGCGTATGGCCCAAGAAACGAACCAATCATGCCGATCGAGCCAATGGCCGCGACCCCGGCTGCTGCTGATCGTCCACGCAGCACATCGCTCGGGATCAACCAGAACACCGCCTGGTTCGCGTTACCCGCAATCACGGTAAGGGCATAGGCGCCCACCAGCAGAAGGGGCGCCGTTGCGAGACCCAAGGTCAGGTAGGCGCATGACAAGAGGACCATGAAGGTGGCCACATGCAGGTATCGCTCTCGTCGGAAATCGGAGTGCCACCCCGCCGTCAGCATTCCGAACGCTGAGACCAGCGCTACACCTGCCATCAGGAAGCCAACGTGCGTGGCGTCAAGCTGTGTGGCCTGCATCAGGATGGCCGGAGCCGAGAGCGTGAAGGCATAGGATGAACCGAGGATGCAGATGCTGGCGATGCCAAGCAGCCACACCAACGGATTCGCGAGGGCGCGCAGTACACCATGGTCCGGTAATACGCCGTGCCGTGAATTGTCTGCGGCCAGCGTCTGCTGGATCCAGTCGCGCTCGTGTTCGGTCAGCCAGCGAGCCGTTGCAGGACCATCCGGCAGATATTTCAGCATCACGAAACTGAGAACGATAGCCGGAGAACCTTGCACCAGGAACAACCACTGCCAACCTGCAAGACCCCAGGTGCCTCGCAAATCGAGCAGCGCGCCCGCCATGGATCCCATGAGCGCGGAACTCAACGGCAGTGCGACATAAAATCGGCTGATGGCTTTGCCTCGCTGCTCAGCCGGGAACCACTGCATGAGGTAATACACCACGCCGGGAAAAAAACCGGCCTCCGCTGCGCCCAGCAGAAATCGCATGACGTAGAACTGCATTGGCGTAGTGACAAACATCATGCCGGTCGCGATTACGCCCCAAGTCAGCATGATCCGGAAAATCCACCGGCGGGCACCGAACCGGACCAGCATCAGATTTGATGGCACCTCAAGCAGCGCATAACTCAGAAAGAAGAGACCACCACCCAGACCATACACGGCCGCGCTGAAGTGCAGATCTTCATTCATCTGCAGCGAAGCGAAGCTGATATTGACACGGTCAATGTAGGCGATCCCGTAACCCAGACCAAGTAGTGGCAACAGTCGCCAGGATGCCTTGCGCAGGGCTTCGCGACCGATGGATTCTGGGGACGTCATTGGCTGATCGGACTAGTCGAAGTCGCAGCAGCTTAGGCTAACTCCAAGCAATTCGCTTCAGCGAATTGCCGAGGTCCAAGCAATTCGCTTCAGCGAATTGCCGAGTTCAACTCGGAAGATATGACCGCGCGTTGTCTTGCCATGTCCGTCGGTGTTCTTCGTTTTGTCGTGAAGGGTCGCCTGTTATCCGGTACCTCCTCTTATAAAAGATTTTCTCGAAAGACTTTCTTGAAAGACTTTCTTAAAAAATCTTGGCTTGCCGGCTGCTCCTGCGATACAAACAGACACCACAACGACCAGGACCACCATGACCGACCCAGACATTCTTGCTCGTCTGACGCGGATGGAAGACATCGAGGCGATCAAGCAGCTCAAGGCCCTCTACTGCGAAATCTGCGACGATGACCACAACCCGGACCGGATCGTGACCATCTTTACCGATGAATGCATCTGGGAGGGGCGGGGCATTGGCCGAGCCGAAGGTCATGCCCAGTTGCGTGAACTGTTTACGTCCTTCCAGAAAATGATGTCGTTTTCCCAGCACATGACCATGAACCCGCGCATCGAGGTCAATGGCGACACCGCCACCGGCACCTGGTATTTCCTTGGGCCATTCACCTTCCGTGAAGGCAACCAGGCGAAGTGGCAGGCCGCTCGCTACCGGGAGGATTACGCGAAACAAGATGGCAGCTGGAAAATCCGGCACCTGCGTGTCCGCGGCCCCGGCTTCAGCGCTGACTACCAGAAAGGCTGGGCCTGACGACGGAGAGGATTAACCAAAGACCGGAAAAGCTGCGAAATTACCGCCCAGCACTGCCGTTGAACGGCCAGGCGCCATCCAGCCCTCAACTGCGGTTGCATAGACTCGCCTGAAGTCAGTTGTTGGCACAAGATTGTCGCCTGCATCGAGCTCAGTGAGGCTCGGCAGATCACCATAGTGACCCCCTTTCACCGGTGCACCGACGATGAACATCGGCCCGGCTGCACCATGATCGGTGCCAAGGTTGGCGTTTTCCGGAACCCGTCGTCCGAACTCGGAAAATGCAAGCACGACCACCCGATCCGCCTGCCCCTGCTGTTCGAGGTCGCGGATGAATCCTGTGATGGCATCACTGGCATACGTGAGCAGCCGCTGGTGCAGGTCGGCCTGCTGGACATGGGTATCGAACGCATTGTTCCGGAACGCCACGTAGTAAAAGCGTGCCGGCAGATCCGCAGCAATGCAGGCGGAAACCTTGTCCAGATCCATTGGCGCGATGCCGTAGTCGGCAGCGGGCTGGTAGCTGCTGCAGGCGGCACGAATGAGCGCCGAACCGTCACGTGCACTTTTTGCAACACCACGCAGCCAGTCTCGCGAAGGATTCCCCGTCGCCGTTTGCGGAGCATCAGCGAGGGCCTGCCGGGTGCCGGCAAAACCACGCCGTTCAAACCGCATCGGATCGTCGAATACAACAGGACTGTGCACGCGGCTGGACACGGCCAGAGACTGCGCAGCATCGATGTTGATGATGTAATTGGACGTAGGCTCAGGCTGCATGGCATCGGCAAGCCGACCGATCCAGCCATACGGATTGCCGCTGTTGGGCGAGGCAGTCTGCCAGTACGCCATCGATGTGAAGTGGGAAAACGAAGGGTCGTTGTATCCGCAGCCATGGATGATGGCGAGTTGTCCGTCCTGCCACAGGCGATGCATGCCTGTCATACCGGGATTCAATCCGAAATGATCGTCGAGACGCAGCAGATGTTCCTGCCTGATGCCAAGGTTCGGTCGCTGCCGGTAATAGGCATCATCGCCAAAAGGTGCAACACAGTTGAGCCCATCGTTGCCACCGGACAGTTCGACCACCACGAGAATCCGCTCACGTGCCTGTGCCTGTGTTTGGGCCGCGATGGACGGTGCGGCATAACCTGCCGCGAGTGTGGCGGTCATCTGCAGAAAGGTTCGACGATCGAATGCAGGTGATCTCATCAAAGCTCCTTGAACGGCCGCGGTACGATCGGTTTATCCCAGCTGGTATTCGGGCAGCGACAGCAGAGCGTGCAGCAACTGCCGCAATGGCTCTTCCATGAAGGTTTCAGCGGCTTTCACATCTGCGGTGCCCAGTTCCGATTCGAAAAACGTGGCCAGCCGAGTCAGCGTGTCAGCCTCAAGTGGCACTGCGAAGAATCGTGTTGCCAATCTCTCCACGACCTCCCTGGGTGTTGCTGCACCGGACGCCAGCACCATCGTGGTCAGATCAAGACGGGCGACTTTGCGCGGGATCGGCTGCACACGTTCTAGCGCCATCTGCCAGCCGCGTAAACTCCCATAGCGGGTATTGAAGTCCTCGTCGCGATCCGCAAGCCGATTCGATGCCGCCATGTCCATGCCACCCGACTCAACGCCTGCCGGTGTTGTTGCGCTGGTGATGTCCAAACCGGCCCTCAGCCGTTTCTGCACCTCGATGATCTCGGCGGAGTAGCCAGGATAACGGTCCGGAGGAACAAAACCGACATCCGGAAACATCACCTCCAGGACAAAGTTGCCCCGTTCAAAGAGAAGGCCCGGCGTAACCCAGCTGCGCCCGCCTGACCAGCCGGCGACCGTTGGTGGAAACAGGACGCTCTGACCGAGTGCGGTCGTCACCACATTGAAATCGGGCACGCCCGGCACCTCGATGAGGCCGAGCTTTCGGTACGTGCTGATCACCAGCTCAACCGGACTGCGGATGTGGGTGCCAACACTCTCCTGCGCGTAAAAATCCCGAGACCGGAACAACACTTCCATGAACGGCGCCAGTTCGTAGTCCTTCGATTTCAGAACCCGTCCAAGTTCTGCCTGCAGCTCCGGATCCAGGGTGTCGCGCACGAAGAAGCGGTACAGCCTGCCGGCGATGTGCTGCGCTGTTGCGTCCTGTTCGAGGATGACATCGATAACAGCTTCGCCCGTGAGCTTGCCGGTTCGTCCAAGTACGGTCTTGCTGCCTTCATCGTGGGCTGCCTTGTTGAATTGGTATTGGGTGCCGGTAAAGTTCCAGCCCGTGAACGCCCGCGCTGCCTCGCGGATATCGGTCTCGGAATAGTGACCCACGCCCATGGTGAAGAGTTCCATGATCTCGCGCGCAAAGTTCTCGTTGGGGGCGCCTTTCACGTTCACGCCGGCATCGAGAAAGGCGAGCATCGCCGGGTCTTTCGCCACCGCCTGCAGCAGATCACCGAAGTTGCCGAGACCCTGCCGCTGCAGCAGTTCGATCTGCAGGAGCATCTTGCGGTAGTCGCGTACCTTGTCTTCACTGGTGGCGAAGTGTCCGTGCCAGAAGAGTGCCATCTTCTCTTCCAGCGGCCGGGGCGACGCCAGCATGCGATTGGCCCACCAGTAGGCCACGCGGCCAGTCTCCAGCCGACTGGCCCGCAACCAGTAGAAGAACTGGTTGACGATAGCCTGGGCACGACGGTTGCCACCAGGCTTCACCGTTATTCCAAGCGCCTGTCCTTCTTTTTGCGCTGCATCCGTCACCGCAGGACGGCTCGGAGGAAACGGATCCAGACCGACATCGAATACACCGGAGTGATCAAATGGCGAAAGCTTAGTGGCCGGTGCACCGTCAAACCGGACGAGGTAAGCCACCGCCTTCTCCGGGGTCATTGATGCGAGGTACGTGATCTCTTCGGGCGTACCGCCAAAACCGGCACGCTCCAGCAGATGCGCCGCATGGGCAGGTGACCAATCGTCGGTGTTTATGGGCGCAAGGTCACGAGCCCACTCTTGTGCCACGACAATCGGCGCCCACAACAGCACCGAGCCCAATCCCGGCAACCACCAAAAAAACCTGTGCTTCATCCGCGGGGCCTCATGGTGCTGCATGGTTTCAATCTTCGTGCACTGGGCGCGCAACCAGACGGTAGAGATAGACCTCGGTTACGTTCTCATTCCCGGGGCGCCGACCATAGCGGGTTTCGTACGCAGCGCTGAAGGTGGCAAATTCCGCAGCATCGGTGATACGCACAGCGGTCATATCGTACAACCGGTCGCTGACAAGCAGGCGCACCGCTGCATCGGCTTCGATGTGTTCGACCCACCGCGCGCGATTGTCGCCCGCATGAATGTAGATGTCCGGACCGAGTGGCACCACCCAGATTTTCACCGAATAAGGATCCGCCGGGTTGGTCTCGAATTCCACAATGTCCGGCACCTCAACGTAGGTCCAGTCCGAGGGCGCTTCAGTCGCGCTGCCCGCAAGTGCACCACCGGGCAGCAGCATCGATCCGAAATAGCTACCGGCCACCACTAGAACCAGACCAAGCAGCATCCAGAAGCGTTTCCACGTAAACATACCCATCCCCGCCCCTCCTGTTAACCTCGCGAAGCTCTGATTTATCAGAGCTTCCCTGAACCATCAGGCCATCAGACCATCAAACGATGAGGCCCTCCCCATAGGCCAAAGAAACCTCGTCCACGTCCAGACCAATCAACTCGGTCAGCACCTCGTAACTGTGTTCGCCAAGGCACGGAGCGGGACTGCGAGGACCGCTGTCATACCCGGAGATATGGAACTGATGCCCCGCATACGGAATGTGCCCCATCTCCGGATGATCGAACCACCGGTAGAAGCGTCGATGTGCATATTGCGGATCGGCAAGCAGCTCGCTGCTGCGCTGGACTACACCGGCCGATACGCCCGCAGCCTGCAGGATATCCATGACTTCGCGCGCTGTGCGATGGCTCGTCCACGCGGTTATGCCTACGTCGAGTGCATCATGCGCCGACTGACGACCAGCTACGGTCGCGAGTGCGGCGTCGTGCAGCCAGTCCTCACGGCCAAGGGTGCCGCACAGTGCCCGCCACTGGGATTCGTCCTGGACCGCGATTGCACACCACGTATCCGCAACGCTGCAAGGATAGACGCCTTCCGGCGCGCTCCAGCGCGCGCGGTTGCCGTTGCGCCTCGCAGCAAATCCGTTGATTTCCAGATCCAGCAGTTCTGGCGCGAGAAAGTGCAACGCCGTTTCGATCTGCGCCACATCCAGATAACAGCCTTCGCCGGTGCGACGACGATGATCGAGTGCAGCGGCGAGCAGGATCGACACAAAACGTGGTGCGATGGTATCGGTATACGCCACCCACGGGCCGGTCGGGTGCCGGTCAGCCCAGCCGGTGATCTCGTAGAACCCGCCAATCGCCGCAGCGTGATAACCATAACCTGCCATACGTGAAGCCGGCCCGGTCTGCCCCATAAGGCACGTGCTGACCATGATGATCCCGGGGTTCAGCTTCGACACCACGTCATATCCGAGCCCCATGCGGGCAATCGCACCGGGTGCAAAACTCTCGATGAACACGTCGGAATCGGTAATCAAGCGTTTGGCGATATCGATGGCGTGTGGTGACTTGAGATCCAGTGCGAGGCTGAGCTTTGAGGTGTTGAAGTCGCCGAAGAACTGCGAGCGGTTCCAGCCCGGCAGCGCATCCTTGTACGGACCATTGGCGCGCAGGACATCCGGCCGGTTCTCGGATTCAACCCGCACCACGGTGGCACCATGATCTGCCAGATACTTGGACGAGATCGGACCGACCCCGACCCAGGCGAAGTCCGTCACCTTCACGCCTGCGAACGGCAGTGGCAGAGCATCTGACTTCGCGGGTGTGGACTGCGCCGGTAACGGCTGCTGCAGAGCGGCGCGAATCTCATCACCATGTTCGTCAAGCGTCGGCGCATCACGGGTCACACAGAGAGGACTCGTCAGCGTCTTCGCCCACAGGCCGGGGAAACGAACCGAAGTTTTGCCGCCTGCGGGCTTGCGCAGCCAGTACTGCCGCGCTTCGAGATGGTCAAAAGCCAGCAGTTCTTCAAGGGCATTAACCGGTGCCAGCGTGATGCGATGTTCAAGCCCGAATTCAAACCAGTGCTTGCGTGGGTAACGCATGAGAAGGGTTCGCAGCATAACGATGCTTTGCGAAAGGCTCAGCGGCTTCTGCTCCGGGTCCTGGATGTTCTGGTCGTAAACAAGCCAGTCTACGTCTCGCAGCCATGGCTGCGCGATACCCTCTTCGATGAGCCGTTCAGTCATAGGCCGCATGACCTTGCTGTGCGGGATCGCAATAAGGTAACCATCGGCGACCGGGTGCAGGATCTCCAGGCGCGCCACATCCGAGCCGCGCTCGAAATCAAACCCCTGGATCGCGTGAGCATCCATCGCGTTGAGCATGGTCCAGGTCATGGTGGCCTGTGCCGACACATCCACGAACTGCGCGCCGCCACCGGCGCGTACACGCGTATGGGCAACCAGAGCACCCGCAACCGCTTCCGCACCTGCATGGCGCCAGACCTGCGGCACACTCAGCCGCACCGGCGCGCGGTCCGGCTGACCCTGCAGCGCAACCGGGCCGCCCAGCGCCGCAATCACCAGGTCCGACGCATTCAGATCCGCCCACGGACCGTCATCACCAAATGGCGTCAGCCGGGTGAAGACGATCTGCGTATTCAGTTCACGCGCGCGTTCGAAGGTGATGCCATACCGGGCGAGCAGGCTCGGCCGAGCCGATTCAAAGATGAAGTCAGTGCGGCGAATGAGTTCGGCGAGGGTTTCCGCATCCTGCGCACTCGCCGGGTCAAGCACGATGGAGCGTTTGTTACGATTGAACGCGATGAAGGACAGGCTGACAGGATCGGCTCCGTCAACCGGCGCGAACGGCGGCACTCGCCGCGCTGGGGTGCCCTCCGGCAATTCCACGCGGATGACATCGGCGCCCAGATCACCCATCAGCATGGGTCCAAGCTCACCACGGTGATCGGTAAAATCCAGGACGCGATATGGCGCGAGCATTCCCGCCATTTTTTCATTCCCCCTCGTCTGTGTGCTGCTGCCTGATGTGCCATCGGCAGCGATCCCCGGCACAGACTCTAGGCGAGCGTCGGATCGCGAACAAGCGGGAGAATTCTCGAAGCCATCGGGTTGCCGACGGGCGGGCCAAATCTTGAAGTCGCGTTCTGCGAGAACTGAAAAGTGGCGCGCCCAAAGGGACTCGAACCCCTAACCCCCAGGTTCGAAGCCTGGTGCTCTATCCAATTGAGCTATGGGCGCTGTGATCATCGTTGAGGCGCGCAGTCTGCCTGTCTGCGCTTGACCAAGCAATGTCTTCCAAACCGACTGTCTTCCAGCCCGACTAACGCGCACCCGCCCGGATGAATCGGCCCGGCAGGGCTCCGGTGTGCTCGTTGTTCGTCAACAGAATCTGACCCCCGACGATGGTGTGCATAATGCCGTCGGCGGTCTGCTTCAGCCGGCGTGCGCCAGCGGGCAGGTCATGCTTCATCTCTGGCATGCGCGCTCCCACCGTGTCGGGATCGAGCACCACGAGGTCGGCGGCCATACCTTCGCGTACGAGGCCACGATCATGCAGACCCCACAGGGTTGCCGTGTCATACGTAATCTGGCGGACTGCGGCTTCCA
>JAYSTS010000406.1:0-63030 GCA_043719475.1 Gammaproteobacteria bacterium
GGATCCGGAAGTGCTGTGGGGTACGCAGCTGTCAGCAGCGCGCTCGGCATTGGCCGATTCCGGGCTGTCCGGTCACGACATCGCGGCGATTGGTATCACCAATCAGCGCGAGACGACCCTGTTGTGGGAGCGGGCGACGGGACGACCTGTGCACAACGCCATTGTCTGGCAGGATCGCCGCACCACAGAGCGCTGCGCGCAATTACGGGCGCAAGGTGTCGAGCCCTGGGTGCGGGAGTTGACCGGGCTACTTTTAGACCCCTACTTTTCGGCCACAAAACTGGCGTGGCTGCTTGATCAAGATCCAGCGCTGCGTGCACGCGCGCAGCGCGGTGAACTCTGTTTCGGCACCGTGGATACCTTTGTCATCTATCGATTGACGGGTGGCCGCAGTTTTGTGACAGACCCAACCAACGCTTCCCGGACGCTTCTCTTCGACATTCATAAAGGAGCCTGGAGCGATCGGCTGCTGGAGTTGTTCGACGTACCCCGCGAGATCCTGCCGACGGTTGTCGACAGTGCTGGCCAGTTCGGCGTTATCGATAGCCAGTGGTTTGGCGCGCCAATACCAGTGACCGGTGTTGCCGGGGATCAGCAGGCAGCACTGATTGGGCAGGGTTGTATCCATCCGGGTATGTCCAAAGGAACCTACGGTACCGGCTGCTTTGTGATGACCAATGCGGGTCTGACTGCCCCGACCTCGGACAACAATCTGCTGACTACCGTGGCATACAGGATTGCCGGGCAAACCACTTATGCACTGGAAGGCAGCATTTTTGTTGCCGGACAGGCGGTCAAATGGCTGCGGGACGAACTGCGACTCATCAATAATGCAGCGGAAACCGAAGCATTGTGCCGGGCGACCGGAGGTGAAACCGGTGGCGTCTATCTGGTGCCAGCGTTCACGGGACTGGGTGCCCCACACTGGCAGCCAGAGGCCCGCGCCCTGCTGTCGGGGATGACGCTGGATACTGGCATCGCCCAGATAGTCACAGCGACACTCGCAAGCGTGGTGTACCAGACGTGCGATTTGCTGGAAGCGATGAAGGCCGATGGTGCTGCCGTGGCCACGCTTCGGGTCGACGGTGGCATGGTCGTGAACGATTGGTTGTGTCAGTTCCTGGCGGACCTGCTGGCGGTACCGGTGCAGCGCCCCGTGGTCATTGAAACGACCGTGCTTGGCGCGGCCATTCTGGCGGCTGTCGGTGTCGGTTTGTTTCCTGACCTCGCGACGGCCGCTGCCCTGTGGAAACAGGACGCGCTGTTCACGCCGAAAATGGGTGCGGCAGATCGTTCCCGCCATCTGGCGGGCTGGCAACACGCCGTCCGTCAGGCACTCCTGGTGTGATCCACGCTCCTGGTGTGCTCCACACTCCTGGTGTGCTCCACACTCCTGGTGTGCTCCACATACCTGGTGTGTTCCGCAGCAAAATATCCGGATTACCCAACACTGCCCGCACAATCGAATACAAGGCCGCCATCGTCTTGTGGCTGCGCCTCTCTAGGATGTCGGTCACCCTGATTTGCAGCAACCGTTCGGCAGGCATCGCAGTATCGTGCTCTCCTTCATGCAATCCCGCTTGGTCCGACTGTCCGTATGGCTGTTCGGCTTTCTCCTGTACGTCGGGCTGACCTGGCTACTGGTTGAATTGCAGACAGACGTGGATTTCGCGCGAGTCGATCAGACCTTGCTGCTTTTATGGGCGGGCGGATTGCTGGTTCTCGTTCTGTTTCCACCGGATGCGGTCGCGCATCTGGGTTTGCGTCTGGCGTCGCTGCGTGTCGTCTGGTTGAACGTTGGTGCAGTTGCATTGGCGCTGCTCACCCCGGGGGCTTCACGGTATCTGCTCCTGTGTGTTCCCTTCATTGGTATCGCCTTCGCTTCGACGCGACTGTCGCCGCTGGAGGTGGTCGTCAGCGCATTGGCGGGTTGGCTGACGTACGGGATCGTTCTGGCGGTTTTGATCCAGGGTACTGACGTCGACGTGGCGGTCGAACTCATTGCCTTCGGGTTGTTCAGCCTTTCACTGGCGGCCATGGTAACCAGCGGCGTCGAGATCGCTGCTCTGCATCGACAGCTGGTCTGGCAAAGACAGGGATTGCAGCAGAACCTCGAACGCCTGCGCACGGCGGCGTTTCAGGATGAACTCACGGGAGTCTTCAATCGCCGTTTCGTGATGGAAGTGCTTGCCCGAGAAATCGCGTACGTCGATCGAGAGCACACTTCGCTGGCGGTTTGTTACTGCGATCTGGACCACTTCAAGGCTGTGAATGATCGATTTGGCCATGCCGGTGGGGACCGCGCGCTACAGGGCTTTGCGAAACTTGCTGGGTCCATGGTTCGATCTGCGGACTATGTGGCGCGTCTGGGCGGCGAAGAATTCCTGCTGGTGCTGGTCGGAGCCAACGCCGAGCGCGCCAGAAACGTGGCGCAGCGGTTGTGTGTTCGCACGCGAGTACTGCGTACCCAGACCGTACTCGGTGCCGTTCAGTTCACCGTTTCCTGTGGTGTCACGGAGTATCGTCGCGGTGAAGGTCTGGCGGCGTTACTTGCTCGCGCTGACCACGCGCTGTATCAGGCCAAGCATGGTGGGCGGGACCAGGTTGGTTTGGCCTGAAGTCCCAAATCGGGACCGACAATTTGACGGGTAATCTGTCAGAGCGCGGATGCGGCGAACGGCTGCGGCCAATGCAATTGTTTGCGGGTTCGCGAATCAGGTAATGTTCGCCCGGCGCATCATCCGCATCCTGTCACTTTCTTGAGTTCACCCGTGTTGAATCGACGTCAGTCCGTACGCCATCCCATTCAGTTGTCCGCGCTGGCGCATCCACAACAAGGTCGATCCTGGCTTTGCACGGTTCGTGATTTTTGTGAAGCCGGCATGTTGCTGGTTGGCACCGGCTCAGGCCGTCTGACCGGTGCAAAATCCAGCGGCTTTGCACCTCAAGCATCGATATCGATGCACTTCTCCGTAGCGACCCGGGAAGGGATCCGGCACTTCCGCACCCGGGTCGTGGTCGTTCGGTTGACTGAAGACGGCCTGGGAATGGGGGTTCAGTTCGCCGATGGTGTACTGGCGCCTGCGGCCTATCGTTCACTGATGGATTTTGCAGTCGCTGCAGGCATGGCCCTGCCGGAGGGCGCAGACGCGGCAGCCGGGACCGATGGCGAAATGGATGGCATCCGTCGCTTGGCCACCGAGATCCCCGAAGCCTTTCTGCGTGACAAGAGAATCAACGAACGTGACGCGGCTCGGGTTCGCGGGCGCATCAAGCTCGTGACGCAGCGCGCCGTCGAGCGAATCGCCAGCAATTTCATCAAGTACGGGAAGGAAGAGTTGCTGGTCAAGGCCCGCGATGCGGGTACTAACGCTGTGCAGCTCATGTACTTCGAAGGTCTCAATGTGCTTGAGCGGCACGAAGCACATTTTCTCAACGAAATTCCTGGCCAGATCCTTGCGCAGGTTGAACGCGTTCCGCGCATCGAAGAGGTGCTGGAGAAGCGTCGTCGTCGGCAGACTGGCGACGCACAGAAACTTGAAATAGTCGATACGCAGCAGTTCGAGGAATGGCTGTCGATTACGGAAATCATCTCGAAGACGGAACAGCGATATGCGGAGGAGCTGCTGGACTTGAGAGCTCTGATGGGATTGTTATCGAGGCCATGGTCCCACAAGGATGTGCTACCGGTAGGACCAGCCACATTGATGTGGGTCTTTGACGATGTGCTTCGAAGATTCGATCTGCGTCGTCAGGTCCGTGAAGACTTCTGTCGCATTTTTGAGTCTGCGATGCTGCCGGTACTGTCTCCTCTCTATGGTGCCTTGACCAAGGTGCTGAGCGAGAGCGGTGCATTTCCCTCCATCGAGGAGATGCGGCGCAAACTGCAAACCAGTGTGATCCGCCGCACCGCAAGTGGCGTACGCGTAGATACAGCGGCTTACCAGAAAATGGATGCCAGTGTCCGCAATGCGGCGATGGCGGCAGACGGAGTTGGCGCCGGTCGGCTCGATTTCAATCCCTTCCAGGCGCATGAAGGGGTAGGTGAGAAGGTCTACTCCACTGCGCGTAGCCTGCTCGGATTGCGTCGCCGTGCGCGGGAACGAATGGGCCAATCGACGGATGACATGCTCGCCAAACCGGACACGCGGCGCGCTGATCTTCTCAACACGGATGACATCATGGAGGCGCTGGTGCGGGTCGAGCAGGAAGCCGATGGATCGCCTGCGTCAGATCGACGCATGCGGATGCGGCTGATTGATGTGCTGAAGGCTCGGCATGGCGGCCGCAAACTGCTGTCTGAGGAAGACTACGATACGCTGGAGTTGATGGAAGGGCTGGTCGACTCGATCTCCGAGGACCGCTTCATCACCGGTGGGATACGCGACTGGGTACGCCGGCTTGAAGTCACTCTGAACAAACTTGCTGCGCGCGATCCTGAATTTCTCCGTCATGAAGCTGATCGTCCGCACAGCGCGGTACAGATGCTGAACCAGCTCGCCCGGTTGGGAAATGCAACCGATGTGTCAGAGGGTATTGACCGGGAAGTCGGCGTTCGTGTTGATGAACTGCTGCAGCGTGTCGTGCGCGAGTATGACAAGAATCCGGAAATCATCGAACAGGTGGTGGACGAACTGCATCCTCTGCTTGATCGACAGACACAATCCTATCGAGGCAATGTAGAACGCACCATCAAGGCCAGCGAGGGGCAGCAGAAACTGGCTCGAGCGCGTCGCACGGTGCTTGATGTGATGAATACCCGCTTCGAGAACCGAAGGGTCCCGACGCTGCTGATGGATCTGCTCAACCCGGGCTGGCGGAATCTGCTGGTACACACCCATCTGCGCAAGGGTCCGGAATCCTCAGAATGGCGCGATCAACTGGCCATCATTGACCAGATGTTCGGGCAATTGTCCGGCGGATTGCGACCAGAACATGCCGAGTTCGTAAATCCCGACGAGTTGCTCAAGCGGGTGGTGGAAGGCCTCAACAGCATTTCCTTTGATCCCAGCAAACGCACGCCGCTGATCATGAAACTGTCGGCAGCTCTGGTGGGTGATACCGCGGGCAAAAAGGCACCGGTAAATTTCGAGGATGTGGCCGTCGGTGGTATGGAAAGACTGCTTTCCTTTGACGGTTTGTTACCGGAACTGAATCCGGAAATTCAGAGCGAAGATGAGGGTGTTCGCAAGGACTTTTCCAAGGCGTTGGTGCGAGCGCGGCGGATACAGGTGGGTGAGTGGCTGGCCGCCAGCGACGTGCAAGGGCGCCCCGTCATTCTCACCATCGCATTTGTCGGTGATGCCAATGGGTCCTTTGTACTGGTGAATCGGCGGGGTGTAAAAAACCGGGAACTCGACCTGCGTGCGATGGCGCAGAATTTGTACGAAGGCAAAATCACCATGCTCGAGGATTTCGATCTGCCATTGATGGAACGAGCCTCCCAGCGAATGCTGGAAAACATGCACAGCCAACTGGCGTTTCAGGCGAGTCACGACGACCTCACGCAGTTGCTCAATCGCAAGGAATTCGAACGCGCCGTTGACAGCGCGATTGCGCAGGCTCGTCGGACCGGCGTGCAACATGCATTGCTGTACCTCGACCTTGATCAGTTCAAGATCGTCAACAACACCAGCGGTCATACCGCAGGTGATGAGCTTCTGAAGATCATGGGTGTTACCGTCGCCAAGCCGTTGCAGGGATTGCAGGCCAGTGTGGCTCGGCTGGGCGGCGATGAATTTGGTGTTCTGCTCACCAACGTTTCCAATGTTGATGCTCGCAATCGAGCCGATGAGGTGCTAACCGCCATACGTGACGAGAAGTTCGTCTGGCAGGGACGAATCTATACCCTCAGTGCCAGCGTCGGTCTGGTGTTCATTGACCAATCTACCGATTCAGTCGACAGCGTCATGCAGTATGCAGACGAAGCCTGTTACGCGGCCAAAGATGCTGGCCGGAACCGTGTCAAGGAATACGAACTGGGCGATGCCCGCATGTTGCGAAGGCGTGGTGTCATGGAATGGGTTGCCGAGCTTGACAAGGCGATCAACGAAGACCGGTTGATATTGAATTGTCAGCGGATTGCTTCGATCAGCAATCCGGATCGACGAACTGAAGGTCACTACGAGATTCTTCTCACCATGCGAGACGAGCTCGGCGAGGTGATGCCACCATCTGACTTCATCCTGGCGGCTGAAACGTACAACCGGATGACGGTCATTGATCGTTGGGTGATCGAAAGGGTGTTCACCTGGCTTGCGGACCATCGCAGCAGACTCGATCACTTCGGCGGATTTTCAATCAATGTATCGGGACACTCGGTCAATGATGAGACCTTCCCGGATTTTGTGCTGGAGCAGTTCTCGCGGACCCAGGCACCCACCTCCAAGGTGTGTTTCGAAATTACGGAAACCGCTGCCATTGCCAATCTCGACAATGCCGTCGAGTTCATGAATCGAATGAAGATCATTGGTTGTCGTTTCTCGCTCGACGATTTTGGTACGGGTCTGTCGTCTTATTCCTACTTGCGGACCCTGCCGGTCGACTACGTCAAGATCGATGGTGTTTTCGTCAAAGACATCATCTCGACGCCCGGTGATCAGGCAGTGGTTCGATCCATCAATGAAATTGGCCACTACATGGGCAAAAAGACGATTGCGGAGTATGTCGAGACCGACGCAATCTTCGCGGCGCTCAAGGATATAGGGGTCGACTACGCACAGGGTTATTGCATCGAAAAGCCGTGCGAGTTGTCACGACTGGTGTTGTAGCGCGGGCGTTCGGCCTGCTCAGGCGAGCAGGAATTCGAGCAGCGCTTTTTGACTGTGCAAACGATTGTGGGCTTCGGCAAAGGCAACGCTGCGCGGGTCTTCCAGCAGTGTTTCGCTGACTTCCTCACCGCGGTGAGCAGGTAGACAGTGCATGAAGAGCACATCCTTGCTGGCCAGATCCAGTAGGGACTCGTTGACCTGATAGGGAGCAAACGCCGCCTTGCGGTCGCCGGCTTCTTTTTCGTGCCCCATGGATGACCACACATCAGTGACAACCAGATCGGCGCCTCTGACAGCTTCCTGGGGCGAGCCAACAATCTTTGTTCGTGGGTTGGCTTTGCGCAGCTCCGCGTCCGGCAGAAAGCCAGGCGGTGAACTGATACGCAATTCAAAACCCCACAATGACGATGCTTCCATGTACGAGTTGCACATGTTGTAGCCATCGCCGATGAAGGCTACACATCGTCCCGTGATGGGCCCGCGTATTTCTTCAAACGTCTGAATGTCCGCCAGCAGCTGACAAGGATGGCCGCTTCGGGTCATCGCGTTAATGACGGGAATGCTGGCATGGCGGGCAAACGACTCGATGCTGGCCTGCGACAGGCAACGGATAATGGCTACATCGACGATTCCAGAGAGCACGGCAGCTGTGTCGGGAATCGGTTCTCCGCGGCCGAGCTGACTTACCTGCGGGTCAAGATAGATGGTGTGACCGCCCATCTGATGCATACCGGCCTCGAACGCAACCCGAGTGCGGGTGCTGGCAAGTTCGAAGATCATGGCGGCAGTTTTGCCGATCAAAGGTTGGTGCAGTACACCGGCAGTCTGCAGGCGCTTCAGTTCGTGCGATCGATTAAGGACTTGCTGGAGCTCTTCTACGGAAAGGCTCGACAGAGTCAGGAAATCACGTTTGCCCATGTCACACGCGATTGATCAAGCTGGACAGTCGCTCGACCAGTTCGTCAGCTTCAGCATTGGTCAATGTCAGCGGCGGTAATAAACGCACGACATTACCGTGCGTAACATTGATCAGCATGCCCGCGTCCAGTGCCGCCCCGACCAGGTGTGTGCACTCGCTTGTGAATTCAACGGCCAGCATCAGACCTTTGCCACGAATCTCACGGATATTGTTGTTGCCTTTCAGACTCTGTTTGAAACCGTCAAGGATACGACAGCCCAGTTCAGTCGCACGTGCGCAGAGCCCTTCGGATTCAATGGTATCAATGACCGCAATGGCTGCCGCACAGACGAGGGGATTGCCACCAAAGGTACTGCCGTGATTGCCCGGCTGCATGAGATCAGCGGCGGCGCCACGAGCAAGACAGGCCCCGATGGGTACGCCATTACCCAGTCCCTTCGCAGTGGTTACCACGTCCGGCATGATGCCGCTCTGCTGGTAGGCGAAGTAGGTACCCGTGCGACCATTCCCGGTTTGCACTTCATCGAGCATCAGCAGCCAGTTGTTGGCATCACACAGCGCGCGCAATCGAAGTAGGTAGTCGTCGGCTGGAATATTGATGCCACTTTCTCCCTGCACGGGCTCAACCAGTATGGCAACAATTTCGTCTTCGTTTTCCGCAATGCGAACAATCGCTTCCACATCGTTGAAAGGCGCGCGAACAAAACCAGGCAGAAGCGGCTCAAATCCGGCTTGAACCTTGCGGTTGCCGGTCGCGGTCAGGGTTGCCATGGTTCGACCGTGGAAACTTTCATCGGTGACGATGATGGTCGGGCGTTTGATGCCACGGGCGTGACCGTGCAGACGCGCGATCTTGATGGCCGCTTCGTTTGCTTCGGCACCTGAATTGCCGAAGAACACGCGATCCATGCCAGCTACCGCGCACAACTTGTCGGCAAGTTTTTCCTGATTGGGAATGCCATAGAGATTCGAGGTATGCAGCACGCGTCCTGCCTGTTCGGCGATCGCCGCGGTGACGCGTGGATGCGCGTGTCCGAGTCCGGCCACGGCGAGTCCGGTCAGTGCATCGAAGTACCGTTTGCCATTCGTATCTTCGAGGTATGCCCCCTGACCGCGTTCGAATGCCACTGGCAGGCGAGCATAGGTCTGCATGAGATGTGAAGAGTTCGAATCGGACATGTGTACTTCCTTCCCGAGGGAGGTCGCCTTGGTGAATCAGAAATCATGCCCGTACCTTTCACCAATAATACGGGCATCAATAATACGGGCATCAATAGTACGGGCGGGAACGCCGCGAAAAAGTCGTGGATCGTACTGAAAGCCCCTGGGTAGTTCAATGCAGGTCTTGATTGTTTACCAATGGCGCGTTGGTCAAACGAGATCCCTGACCGGAAACTCATCAACAGAAAAGATAAAGGCCGGCGAATCACCAGCCTTTATCGATGGAGCCGGTATCGATGGAGCCGGGTTTCGGCCCCGTCGCGGAGCCGTGCACCGGGTCTATCTAACGGTTCAGTTGCTGCCCAGACTGGCCTTGACGGTCAGACCATACATTCGAGGCTGCGTCGGTGCAGCGAAAGCGAACAAGGTTGCGACCGGTGTGCCACCCAGGCGTTCAACGTCATCGTTCAGGTTCTTGCCCCACAGCGATGCACTGAATCGACCATCGGCGGACTCCCAGTTGAGTTGGGCATCCCACCTGCCAACCGGCTGACGATCAAAGCGGACATCATTTGGCACTGTCAGCACCATCTTGCTGGTGTAGGCGTAGCCCACCATCGCCGAGAAGTTGCCGATGGCCATGGTGGGGAAATCGTAGCGGGCACCCAGGTTCAAGTCCCACTTCGGTGCGCGCACCAGATCGAGTTGCGAGTTATCGGTCACGATGCCATTACCCAGCAGATCCGCTTCGAAGTTCTTGTATTCGATGTCGAGCCAACCGACATTTCCGTACAAGGTCAGGCTGTCGACCGGCAGCACACTGAATTGAACTTCGACCCCGAGTGCGTCTGCGCCCGCGGCGTTGTCGGTGAATGTTTCCTGACCGGTGGAGGTCGGAGCAGCGCGAATGACACCACGCTGGAGATCCTTGTATTTCGAGAAAAACACGTTGGCGTTCAACTGCACGCGATTGTCGAGCCACTCGCTCTTGATGCCAGCTTCATAGTTGTCCACCTGCTCCTGGTCAAAGGGCACCGAGAAGACTGCGAAGGTCCCGGCATTGTTCACGAAACCACCTGACTTGAAGGCACGCTGCCAGTAGGCAAACAGCAGCAGGTCTTCCTGGGGCTGGTACTCAAGGGAGATGCGTGGTGAAAACGCATTCCAGTTTTCGCTGACCGGTCCGAATCGAACGAAGGGGTCGAAGTCATGCACGTCGGTGGGATCATTGCCGGCAAAGGGCACTCCGTTGCATGCCGGCTTCGGAATGCTGCGTGGGGTGCGGCCGGGAGGGCAATTGCTGTCGTTGATGGCCATGCCGACGACATCGTCCTTCTTTTCGTAGGTGTAGCGACCGCCCAGACTGAGCGTCCACTGATCAATGAATTCCCAGTCGACCTGGGCAAAGGTCGCCCATGAGGTGCGCTCCTGGCCGTTCGTACCCCAACTTACGAGTGGGTTGTCCCGGCTGAATCCGCGACCGCCGAACAACTGGCTGTCGAGGAAGATCCACAGGTACTGCTCGACCGTGTACTCGTCCTGGAAATAGAAGGCACCGGCGATGATGTCGATATTGTCGTTGACCGTGGTTCGATAGCGCAATTCAACCTGCGATGATTCGAATTCCTGCAGGCGAGTCGACGAAAACACATCCCAGTTGTAACCATCGGTGTCCGTGGTGATGTCCTCTTCTTCGTCGCGATGACTCAGCACCGCTTCGAAGGTGCCGATGTCCGTATCGTAGGACGCATCGACCGTGACACTCCAGATGTCCTGTTTGGTCTGATTGGGGTCGAGATTGAAACCAACTTCGAATGGATCGCTGCCATCGCCCTTGATGTTGAAGCGATCATCGCCAAACGGATCCTTGCAGGGAAAGCCGAAGAACTGGTGCACTGCGGTGCGTCCGCTGGGGCCGATACCGAGCGGTGGGGGCAGACTGCCTGGCTGGTAACACTGGCTCCAGTTTGCAGTGCCGTCCCCCTTGTCCTTCCAGATTTCGCCGATGACATCGACCCGCAGGGCATCATTCGGCTCGAACCGAAGTGACGGCCGCACGTACACCGAGCGATTGCCGTTCTCGCGATCGCCTTTCTTGTCTTCGTCGATCCGAGTGACGAGCGTTCGGGTGGCAGGGTTGTAGCTCTGCACAAAAATTCCGTCGTTCTTGAAGAAACCGGCCAGCTCGTTGTAGTTCGCGGCCACTCGGAACGCGAGTTTGTCCTCGATGATTGGCGCATTGACCACGGCACCAAACTGGTGACGACCCGCATTCCCGGCCTCCGCCTGGATATCCAGACCGAACTCGTCCATTTCCGGTCGTTTCGTCCGAACGGAGATTGCACCAGCGAAAGCATTGCGCCCGTACAGGATGCCTTGCGGTCCGCGCAGCGCGGTGACTTCTTCAACATCGAACAGGTGCAATAAAGCCACTGCGTTGCGCGAGTAGTAGACGTCATCGACAAATACCGCGACCACCGGGTCGGCGAAACTTTCGATGCCGGCACTACCGACTCCTCGCATCGAGTAGGATCCGGCCGCAGCAAACAAACCAACGTGCTCAAGCTGAACGTTTGGCACCGAGGTGTTGAAGTCCTCCAGTGTCGTTGCGAACATGCGCTCCAGGGCTTCCCCCGAAAAAGCGCTTACCGCCTCGGTCATGTCCTGCGTGGATATTCCGGTACCGCGTTTGGTGGTGACCAGAATTTCTTCAATGACGCCGTTGTCTGCTCTTGCAGCCTCTTCGGCTGTCCAGCCTGCAACGGGAAACATGGTTAACAGTGCAGCGACAGTTGCGCCGCTTCGGAGAAGACGCTTCATTGATCCCCCTGTGCCGGTTACCCCGGCTTCCACCAGTATTGAAACGCAGATATCCATTTGCCGGTACCAACCGACGTCTGTCAGTGAACGGGCATTACCCCAACCCGATACGACGGAGCGATTCTGCGCACCTTTTCATTATGGTTACAAGTTGTAAAACGAGCCCGGCTGTTTGTCTCAGCGGTAATCTTTCAGGGCAGCGTCGAGCCGGCTCAGCCCCTGCTTGAGGATGGGTCGTGGACAACCAAAGTTGAACCGGATAAATCCCGGGCCGCCGAACTGCTCTCCGAATGAAGGGCCGAGTCCATGTTTCAGGAAATGAGCCTGGACATCCCGAAGCCCCAGATCCCGAATATCGATCCAGGCGAGATAGGTACCCTCGACACGCGTCATTCGCGGCCCGACGACATCTCGGACGAGTTTTTCGTTACCACGCAGATAGTCGAGCATGGCTGGCAACCAGGGTCCACGATCAGACCACGCGAGTTCACAGGCCAGATAGGCCAGGGGGCCGATGCCTGACACGATGCCACTGCGCGCTGCCAGAAAACGTTCTCGCAGCGTACTGTCCGGAATCACTGCCACCGCGCAGCCAAGGCCAGGAATGTTGTATGCCTTGGTCGGTGAGAACAGCGTAATCGTCTTGTGCAGCAGCTCCGGAATCAGCGTGGCGATGGGTATATGTGTCGTCGAGGTGTCGAGAATCAGCGGGCAGTGAATCTCGTCGGACATCAGCACCAGATCGTGTTGCAGGCAGAGTTGCGCGACCTGCGTCAGGTCCTGCCGTGAGTACACGCGCCCGGTCGGGTTCTGTGGATTGCAGAGCATGAATAACCTCGCGCCCCCGGCCTTGACGCGCAGATCGTCGAAATCCATCACCCACTTGTCGCGATCCAGAACAAGGTCACTCAGCAGCGCTCGACCACCCGCATGGTCCGGCACTTCCAGGAATGGGTAGTACACCGGCTTTGGTATGAGAATCCCGTCGCCTGCATGGATCGCCGCCCGCGCCGCCAGGTTGAATCCAGTGACCACGCCAGGCAGCCAGACCAGCCACTGCGGATCGACGGTCCAGTTGTATACCCGCGTCAGCCATTCACAAAAAGCAGCTTCAACCCCGGGTGGTGTAACTGTATAGCCGATAATGCCGTGTTCGATGCGCTGCTTTAGGCCTTGAAGAATGAAATCCGGCGCCATGAAATCCATGTCGGCGACCCAGAAGGGCAGTATTTCATGTGGATACTTGTTCCACTTCGAGCTGGAGGTTGGGCGCCGATCAGTGACCGTATCAAAATCGTATGTCGTCATGAGCTCATACAGAAAACGTTGTTGGGGATCGCATTGCCTCGGCTAGAATGAGGGAGTTTCACTTCTGGATCAAAGGTGCCACATGGCAGAAGCAACAGTTCTGGACACCATCAAGCAGCAGATAGAAGACAATCCGATCATTCTGTACATGAAAGGTTCGCCGCAGATGCCGCAGTGTGGCTTTTCGGCGCGGACCGTTCAGGCGCTGATCGCCTGTGGTCAACGCTTTGCTTATGTCGACATCCTGTCCAATCCCGAAATCCGCGCCACGCTGCCGGGTTATTCGGACTGGCCGACGTTTCCCCAGCTGTTTGTTGGCGGCGAGCTGGTTGGAGGATGTGACATCGTCACCGAAATGCACGACGCTGGGGAACTTGAGCCCTTGGTTCGCGAGGCGGCTGGCGCAAGCGAATAGATCGGCCCCCGGTCCAGGTCTCCGGTCCGGTCAATCCTCCATCACAATCGGCGTGGAATTGACGATACGACAGAACAACTGAGCTGTTCTATCGGCATCGTACAAGGCGCCGTGCGCCTGATTGATATCAAAATCGATACCGGCGCGTGCGCAGGCTTCCCGCAGTACGGTATGTCCGTAAGCGACCGCTGACAGCGACGCCGTATCAATCGTTGTAAACGGGTGAAATGGATTTCGCTTCACGTTGTTACGGTCTGCCGCGCGCATCAGGAACTCTCGATCAAAGGCCGCGTTGTGGGCAACTAGAATCGCGCGATGGCAGTCGGTTTCCTTCATCTGCTCTCTGACTGCTCGAAACAACGCCTTGACGGCCTCTGCTTCAGACACTGCACGCCGGTTAGGGTCCTGCAGGTTGATGCCGGTGAATTTCAGTGAGGCTGGATCAATGCTTGATCCGTGGAACGGTGTGACCGCCCACCGGTGGCTAACGAGCGGCCGCAACCGATTGTTTTCCCAAGTCAGAATCACGCATGCAAGTTCGAGTATCGGGTTGATGGCCGAGTTGAAGCCGCCAGTTTCAATATCGGCAACCACGGGCAAAAACCCGCGAAAACGTTTGTTCATGGACATGGGCTCACGATAACACGCCTCAAGCGGCGATCGTGCCTGCCGATACAGGATGTACTCCCAGCCCGGACTAGTTGGAAACAAATCATGTCGTGGTTGCACGCGCCCCTGCCAATCAAACCGATTCTCGCCCAGGCCAAAACGATGGTGTCGGTACCGCTGGCGGGCGTTGGACTGTGCCTTGCGCTGTGCAGCCCTAACGTGTTGGCCCTGCAGTTTGGTGCCGGTTTCAATGCCGAGTGGACCTTTTCAAGCACGAAGAATCAGTGTGCCCTGACACAGGAAATTCCGGGGTATGGCATCGCGCGATTTCTGGGGTCACCTGGTCTTGGGCTGCGATTTGAACTGGCTTCGCGTCGTGATCTGTTTGGCTCTGGCGAAGTCATGGCTGTTGCACAGTCGCCTGAGTGGCATCCAGCCTGGCCCAGCGCGCAAGAGCGTGGTTATCTGCATCATATTGATGGCGGCGTGATATCGGCTGAGGAACCCGAGGCCACGACGCTGCTCATGGATCTAAGGCAGGGCAGGGCGGTCAGGTTGACCCATCCGGCGCGGTACGGTGACGAAGACGATATTGTCACGGCGACGATTTCACCACTCCGGTTCGGTGCGGGTTATGCCTCATTGATGAAGTGTCATGCGTGGTCGATGCCCGCCAATTTTGCCGATGTGTCGGATACTCAAATCCATTTTGGTTCTGGCCAACGATCGTTGTCGGCAACGGCTCGAACCCGTCTCGATCTGATCGCCCGTTATGTGCTTGCCGATCGCTCGATGACCGGGATATTTATCGACGGGCATGCCGATAAGGTTGGCGACGAACGGTCAAACATCAAACTGTCCGAGCAGCGGGCACGGCTGGTTGCCGATCACCTGGCGCGACAGGGCATAACGCGCGGTTTGATGACGGTGCGATTCCACGGCTCCCGGTCTCCCATCGATTCAAGCTCAATGGCTGCCGCGAACGACGTGAATCGAAGGGTTGGTGTGCAACTGGAGCGGCATGCAGGGGCAATGCTTGCGAGCGCGAGTCGTTCTCGAGCGAGATAGGCGTCACATCCAGGGCGAAGGGCGCGACGTATCATCCAGTCGATGCTGCGGGTCTCAGCCCTTTGCCAAAGTTTTCCCGATTCCTGGACTAGGAGCCTGTCGGACTTGAGACTGATCTACTGCGCCGGTGGGACGAGCGGTCCATTTTTCCCCGATTTCTCGGCGCATAGTTCCACTATGCGCCTCGAAATCGTGAAAAACTGTCCTCGCTCTCCCACTCGGCTCGCGACGATCGCTCAAGTCCGACAGGCTCCTAGGAACCGGCGCTGCTGGCAATGGATTGAAACGAAACGGATTTTCCGCAGCTTGGCAGTTGGTACAGCAACCCCAGCCGATGCATGGACGCCTCCGGACCAACCAAGGATAGCGGACCATGACCAACTTCCACGTGCTCTTCAGCGGTGTAATCGCCCCCGGCTCCAACCCCGACTCGGTCATGCTTGGGTTGCAGCGCACACTCGGTATTGATACCCGCAAAGCCAAGCAGCTCTTTTCCGGCCGTACAGTGGTCCTCAAGAGCCAGCTCTCGGCCGCCGAGGCGCAGTCTCTGGTCGCCATCCTCACCGCGCTGGGAGCGGTGTGCCGGGTCAAGGACTATACCGCCCGCGCGACGTCCTCCAGCCTCTTCAAGTTCGACGACGTAGGTCGTGACAAGACGGTGCAGGATCTGACTGCGGCGTATGTCGAGTGCCCTCGATGCAGTCATCTGCAGCTGCTCACAGATTTCTGTGCGAAATGCGGGCTCGACATCGAGCAGGCGCAAAAAAAGCAGCGCAAGGAAGACGTCCTCATTGGCAAAAAGCTCAAGGCGCTGCGCGACCTCCGCGAACCTGCGACGGTTGAACAAAAAGCTGCAAAAACCGAATCGGCGACTAAGATGGGCAGCTGGTTTCGCAAGGCGCGCTGATTGTTGAATGCTCATGACACCGATCTGCCGATTGGTGTGTTCGATTCAGGTATGGGTGGATTGACGGTGCTCGCGGCATTGCAACGTGTTATGCCGCGCGAGACCTTCGTATTCCTCGGTGACACCGCTCGACTTCCCTACGGCACAAAAAGCGCTGACACGGTTCGACGTTATGCCGTGCGTGCAGCAACACATCTGGTCGATCTCGGCATCAAGGCGCTGGTGGTGGCCTGTAATACGGCATCTGCGGCGGCGCTTGCGCAACTAAAAGCGGAGTTCGCGCCGTTGCCAGTCTTTGGTGTGATCGAACCTGGCGCTCTGGCGGCGAGCCTCGCGGCCAAGGGTGGTAGCGTCGCCATTCTGGCCACCGAAGGCACGGTGCGTGAAGGTGCGTACAACCGTGAGCTGCTGAAGCTAGGCGTGCAACACGTCTACGCACGCCCTGCGCCACTGCTGGTTACCCTTGCAGAGGAAGGTCGTTCCGAAGGCAGTCTTGCCAGACATATCGTTGCCGATTACCTGGACGGCCTGGGTGGTGCGTCGGCACCAGCCACACTCTTGTTGGGTTGTACCCACTTCCCTGTCTTCAAAACGTTGTGCGCACAAGTGCTCGGTGATGGGGTTGCGATTGTGGACTCTGCCTCAACGACTGCAGCCGTTGTGGCAGCGCGTACACCCGCTTGTCAAAACCCGCAAGTTGGAATGCATCGATACCTGGCGACTGACGGAGCCGATCGCTTTCGGCGTGTTGGCAGGTTTTTTCTCGGACGCCCATTACCGGGCGTCGAGCTTGTTGATCTCTGAGGCAAATGCGCCCTACTTGAGTCTGGCCATGATGATGCCGCACCGTCTATCCTCTGTGTTTTCCCATCCTTAGGAGTAGGTGATGAAAATTGGCGCCATCTTTCCGCATCTGGAAATCGGTGATGATCCTGCGGTGATTCGTGATTGGGCGCAGACCGCCGAAGGTCTGGGTTATTCCCACATCATTGCTTACGACCATGTACTGGGGGCCGTGCATGCCAATCGCGAACCAAAACTGTGGGGCCCGTATACGGAAGAATCGGCTTTCCATGAGCCTTTTGTGCTTTTCGGCTTTTTTGCGGCGTGCACCGCCCGCATCGAGCTTGCAACCGGAATTCTGATTCTGCCGCAGCGGCAGACGGCCCTGGTCGCCAAACAGGCAGCAGAAATCGATGTGCTCTCCGGTGGCCGGCTGCGTCTGGGCGTCGGGACGGGCTGGAATTATGTCGAGTACGACAGTCTTGGTGAGAACTTTGCCAATCGTGGCGCACGCCAGGTTGAACAGGTCGAAGTCCTTCGTCAGCTGTGGGGTCAATCGGTCATTGACTACACCGGCCAGTGGCATCGAATCGAACGCGCGGGCATCAAACCGCTACCGTCACGCCAGATTCCCATTTGGTTTGGCGGGTTTACGGATGTTGCCTTCCGCCGTGCGGCCACCATTGGCGATGGGTTCATGTTCGGCAGTGGCCACAAGGAAAATCTTGCGGCCCTGACCAAGGTACGCGAAGCGCTGGCCGCAGCCGGACGGAAGAGCAGTGAGTTCGGCACAGAGTCCTTTCTCAACTACCAATCTGGCGCAACGAAGTGGCGTCAGGAGATCGAGGATCTGATAGAGGCGGATGTCGATTATGTATCGATGCGCGCCATGGCGCTGCGTGGACAGGGGGACGGCCTGTTGTCTCCACGCGATCACATCAAGGCGCTTGAAACTTATTGGCAAATGGTGGGTGATCTGGCGAACTGATACTTCATGTGTGCAGGCAAAAAGTCTCACAAGGACGGTCAACAATCTCTGCAAACTGATATGACTGTAATCTCACCGTGATATCACGCTGCTGCCCTTAAGTTGATTGGGTGCGCATGACGGGCGTCGTTTTAACGATACCTGAATTGGCACATCAACAAACATCTGACAGGAATGCAAACATGCGTGAATTGACTTGTGAAGAAATTGGTATGGTTTCTGGTGGCGGCAACTCTGCTCGATCGAACACGGCGGCGGGAACCTCAATGGCCCTGCTCGGGCTTGGTCTGCGTCTGGGTGCCATTGGTATGGTGGGTGCAGCGGCACTTCCCGTTGCAGCAGGGGTGGCCATTGGCGCTGCCGTCATTGCCGCCGGAATTGCGATTTATTGGGAAACCAAGAAGACGCAGCAATAACCCCCCCGTCCTGCCTGTTCTAATAGGTCAGCCCGGGTAACTCGAGCTGAAAGTGGTGCACGGAAGCACCGCTCTTGCGGGTTGGTTTGCTCAAACTTTATCGCTGTACTCGCATAGATCCGCAATAACGCAGTCTGCGCACTTCGGCTTGCGGGCGATGCAGGTATAACGGCCGTGCAGGATCAGCCAGTGGTGGGCGTCTTTCTTGAACTCGTCCGGCACTGCGTGCAGCAGAGCGTCTTCGACCACGCGAACATCCTTGCCAGGCGCCAGACCAGTACGGTTGGACACTCGAAAAATGTGTGTATCCACTGCGATGGTCGGGTGTCCAAACGCGGTATTGAGCACGACATTGGCGGTCTTGCGTCCGACACCTGGCAACGACTCCAGCGACTCTCGATCCTGCGGTACCTCCCCAGCATGCTGTTCAATGAGAATCGCGCAGGTTTTCACCACGTTTTCAGCCTTGGTGTTGTACAAACCGATCGTGCGTATATAACTTTTCAACCGCTTCACACCCAGCCGTTTGATGTCGGCTGCTGTTTTATATTTTGCAAACAGTGGTTGCGTGGCTTTGTTAACGCTGACATCGGTGGCTTGTGCAGAGAGCATGACTGCGATCAGCAGCTGGAACGCAGTGGCATAGCTCAGCTCGGTGGTGGGTTCCGGCATGGTTGCTCGCAGGCGGGCGAACATCAGGCTGATATCGGCATCTTTCAACTCTTCACACCTCTCAATTCTTCACACCTCTCAATTCTTCACACCCATGATTTGGTTGACTGGCGAAACACGACACGGCCAAGCGCCATCAGCAGCCCCGCGACAATAAAAGCCCCCGGTGGAAGCGCTACCAGCAATACACGCTGGTGCTCCGGCAGAATGTGAATCGCAAGCGATGCAGCGCCTTCTCCCAGCAGTTGATCCAGATTGGCGAATAGCGTGCCCTGTCCTATGACTTCGCGAACGCCACCAAGAACGATCAAGGCGATGGCAAAACCTGCCGCCGTACCCAGTGCATCGAGTAGCGAAGGCCACACGGGTTGTGTGCTGGCAAAGGCTTCGGCGCGGCCGAGAATAATGCAGTTGGTGACGATGATCTGCACGAACAACGCGATGCCCAGGTACAACTCATACGCAAAGGCTTCCATCAGCATGACAGCAAGCGTGGTCAGCCCGGCGATCAACAACATGAAGGCCGGCAACCTGGCGAAGTCCGGCAACACGTTTCGCAACAGGGAAATGATGGTATTGCTGCCGATGAGGACGAGCGCGGACGCTGCCGCGAGCCCCAGTGCGTTCACCACGCTGGTAGAAACGGCCAGCAGCGGACACAGCCCAAGCATCTGGACCCACGCAGGATTCCGCGAGATTACCCCGGCGGTGGCAACTGAGGCCGTATTCAAGGCTGATCTCCCGCTCGGTTGACAAGTTCCTGCACGCCCAGGTGCAGGGTCTTGGTGGTAATCGTCGCTCCAGTTTTTCCATCGATGCCGCTCAGCGATTCGGCATCGGCGCCGATGAACTGGCGCATCCACTGCGATTCCGGTTGGTCTATGAAATCACCGATTCCTGGCGTCTCCTGGTGTCGAGTTACGCGCCATCCAGCGATGGTGTCTGTCGACGCAAGGAGTACCAGGAAGTCGATGGGACCACCATAGCCTTCAACCGAGCCGAATAGCAGGCGCCGGCCATCATTCAGGTTTATTGCAGAGCCGGTAGCAGGAGGCGACCCGCGCAGATGCAGATCATCGATGCCGGACAACATTTCAGCATGGCGCCATAGTGCCCGAGCGCGATTGGAATCGACTCGGGCGTGTGTAGTCTCATAGACCGCAGCCAGCGTTGAAATCAGCACGAGCGTTACCACCATCAACACCAGAAAGCCGCGTGTGCGAGTGTTCATGGCCAGCGTCGATCCAGCCAGGGTGTGCAGGCGTTGCCGAGCAATATGGCGAAGGCGATGCCGTCCGGATAATTGCCGAAGCCACGAATGGCCATGATGGTACTGCCCACCACGAATGCGAACAGCCATTGCGTGCGGTGTGAGCGAGGGTGCGTGACCGGATCGGTGGCGACAAAAAAAGCGGCCAGAATGAGACCCCCGGAGAACCACTGCTGGATCGGCGTACCCAGGCTGTCTGAACTGCCACTGTCATGCAGGGCAACCGCGAGTAGTCCACAGGTGACCAGCACTCCAACGCAGACGCGCCAAGCAATCAGTCCGCGCGCCAACAAGAATAGGCCGCCCGCTAACGCAGCGACGCCGATCCACTCGAAACCCCACGCGCCGATACGGCCAAAGACTGGATCCAGCTGAAGCTCGGCGAGGGTTCGTCCATGGTCATGCTTGATCACCTCGAGCAAGGTTGCACCGCTCAAGGCATCCGCAGGTACGGGCCATGTGGCCAGTGCCGCTGGAAATGACACCAGCACCATGGCGTAACCCACCATGGCCGGGTTGAAGACATTCTGACCCAGTCCACCAAAGGCATGTTTACCCAGGCTGATGGCGAGCACTGCCGCGCAAACGGTGACACCAAGGGGCGTCGCTGGTGGCAGTGCCATCACGATGAGCAGAGCGGTAACCACTGCACTGCCGTCACCGAGTGCAGCCATGGGTGCACCTCGCAACCGCAGGCAGATCAGCTCGGTCAATAGCGCGGCCGCCACGGCGATGATGGCCTGCACCAGTACCTGCCAGCCGAACCAGTAGCCGGAAGTGAGGAGCGCAGGCATGAGCGCGGCCGCGACCCACACCATGACTTCCCGCGTGTTATGTCGGTCAGTCATCGTTCTGCCCACTGCGGATGCGACCCAGACGAGCAGCCCGGCGGTCGGCCTGGATACGCTCGAGTGCTGCAAGCCGCTCTGTATGTCGTGTCGAGCGGGCGAGCGCCGCGTGCATCGATGTCCTGCGCTCCTCTTCCGCATGCAGAGCGACCAGTCCGGTCCGAAGCCCGGCCAGAACATCGATCTGGCTTGGGCACACCGGATTGCAGAGTCCGCACCCGATACAGTTACGCAGTTGCAGCTCGGACAGACGGGCGAGGTTTCCAACACCTGCGAAAGCGAGCAGTTGGGTGACGGGCAAGGCCTCCGGACAGCTAGCGTCACATCGACCACAGCGAATGCAATCGGCGCTCGTAACTTCGGTGAATGCCGCAATCGCGTTGGCGGTTTTGTCGACGAATGCGTCCGACGTGCTGCGAACGACACCGGACAATGGCCCGCCCAGTCGGTACAACGGCGTGGACACCAGCGATGCAATCGGCAGACCGATGGGTACCCAGCTGACGCCATCGGCCAGAGTGACCAATCGACGAGTCGACGCCTTGCCACTAAGCGCTTCGCTGATTGCCAGCAGGGTGCCGATGTTGATCACCAGATAGCCGGCTGTTACAGGGTGGATAAAACGCGGGATGTTGACGTTGAACAGGCTTTTCAGCAGACGTCGTTCTTCGCCGTCGGTGGGTCGCACACCAGACAGTTCATGGATATCGAAGCTGCCGCTGATCGCAGGTCGCGTAAGGGCCGAACAAGCTATGGTGACCTGACTGATTCCTGGCAACAGCTGGAGGGCGGTCAAAGCGGGTAACAGGTCGTGCGCATGCCACTGCGCAAGAGACGCATCACAAGTGATGCCTGACTCGCATTCAACGGCGTTGATGACGATGGTGTGGACGTTGTGTCGCATCGCTGCCAGCAACTTGAGATGGGTCGGGTAGCCGGCTCCGCCAAGTCCTTCAATTCCAGCGGACTGAACCCGCTCGAGAAGCACGGCAGCACTCACCGCTCCGGCATCAAGTGGTGGCATCGTGTATTGCCGCTGGTCTGGCTGAACGTCGATGAGGAGAGACGTGTCGACACTGCGCACCACGCCTGATGCTGCTGCGTGTTGCCAGCGTTCGCCTCGAGCGATCGGTGAGCCTTTTTGCACGGCATCACCGGGTTGCACGCACCATCTTGAATTTTTTCCCAGGTGGTAACCAAGCACACGTGTGGCGCCTATTTCGTTGATCACGAGGCACAACCTTCGATCAACGTGATGCAATCGACGGGACATGGTGGCAGGCACAGACCACACCCCGTGCATGCCTGGGCCAGTACCGTGTGCAGAAACCTTGGCGCACCGACGATGGCATCGACCGGACAAACTGGCACACACAGGAAGCAGCCGATACATCGGTCCTCGTCGATCAACGCCACCTGGACCACCGGGATCGCAGGAAGGGTACCGGCCGCATGTTCAGGTAACAGGCGAATCAACGCTGCGTGAGTCACGCTCCCGCCGGGCGGACATCGGTCGAGCGGCGCTCCCTTGGTTATCGCGCGTGCGTAGGGCAAACAACCCGGGTAACCACACTGCGCGCACTGTGTCTGTGGCAGCAGTGCGTTGATTTCGGTAACCAGACTATCGTCGTCAGCAGGCCAGCGTGTTGCAGCCAGCCACAAGCCACCGCACACCACAGTTACGAGTGCAAACATGATGAAAAGGGCTTCGATCATGGCTGGTCAGTCGCGCAGGCCGGAAAAACCCAGAAAGGCAAGGCTCATGATCCCGGCGCTGATCAGCATCAGTGGAGTGCCTTGCATGGCGACAGGACTCCCGCTTGCATCCAGGCGTTCGCGCAGTGCAGAAAACAGCACCAGCACCATGGTGAATCCAAGCGCTGCGCCAATGGCGAATACCATGGTTTGTACAAATGTCAGAGTGTGCTGAATCGACAGCAGGGCCACACCGAGAACAGCGCAGTTGGTAGTGATGAGGGGAAGATAGATACCCAGCAGCTGATACAACTGCCGGGATGTCGCACGAAGGTACAGCTCGGTGAACTGAACGGTACCTGCGACCACAACGATGAAAGCGATGATGCGCAGGTACTCAAGATCAAGGGGCACCAGCAATTGATGGTAGATGATGTGGCATAAGCCGGCCGAGAGGCTGAGCACGAAGGTGGTTGCAAGGCCCATGGCCATCGCGGTTTCATACTGGCGCGTGGTGCCGAAGAAGGGGCACAGGCCGAGAAACTGCGCCAGCACGAAGTTGTTCACCAGCATGGCACCGAGCAGAATCGACAGCAATTCGCCCATACCACAAGCCCCCGTCAGGTCACATCCATACCAGGCGTTGCACCGGAATCCGGTGTTATCAGGAAGATGTCTCCACCGCCAGGACCCGCCGCAAGTACCATTCCCTCGGAGGTTCCAAACCTCATCTTGCGTGGTGCCAGATTGGCAACAACGACCGTGAGACGACCAACCAGTGTGGCCGGGTCATAGGCACTCTTGATGCCAGAGAACACCGTGCGCTGGTGATCACCCAGATCCAGACGCAGCTGAAGCAGTTTGTCAGCGCCTTCTACCGCACTTGCCTCGAGGATTTTTGCCACCTTGAGTTTGACCTTGGCAAAGTCATCAATGGATATGAAGGCGGCTTCGGTCACGGGTGTCTCCTTGATAACAGCCGGTGCGGTAGAAACGGTTTGTTCGGCCAGGGCGACCAGTTGATCTGCCTTTGATGCGTCGACCACACGATCAACCGCATCGCGCTCGAGCCGAGTCAGCAATGGCACGTAACTGTTGATTCGATGAGCGAGCAACGGCGTCGTGCAGTCCTGCCATTGGAGCGGCGTCACGTTCAGAAATGTCTCTGCCTCAGCTGCGATGCCCGGTAAAACCGGCTTGACCCAGATCAGCAACTGACGGAACAGGTTCAATGCCTGTGTGCATACCGCCTGTACGTCGCTGCGCCGTGCGGGATCCTTGGCCAGCGACCAGGGCGCGCGGGCTGCAACATACTGATTGGCACGGTCGGCCAGCGACATGATTTCACGTACTGCGCGTGCGGTGTCATCGGTTTCATAACAATCGGCGATCCGCTCGGAAGCTGCGGCGAATTCCGCGAACAGTTCAGGTTCCGGCAATGCATCAGCCAGTTGACCATCAAACTGCTTGGTGATGAAACCGGCGCAGCGGCTGGCAATGTTCACGAGTTTGCCGACCAGGTCCGAGTTCACACGCTGTACGAAGTCGTCGAGATTGATGTCGATGTCATCGACGCTGCCATTGAGTTTGGTTGCGTAGTAGTAACGCAGGTACTCTGGTCGCAGATGTTGTAGATACGTTGCGCCCTCGATGAAGGTGCCTCGCGACTTGGACATCTTGGTGCCATCCACGGTGACAAAACCGTGCACGTGCACGCGGGTTGGCCGTCTGAATCCGGAAGCAGTCAGCAGTGCCGGCCAGAACAGACAGTGGAAGTTGATGATGTCTTTGCCGATGAAGTGGTGCACCTCTGTACCGGTCGCATCCGCGCTCCAGAATTCATCGAATGAAAAGTCGTTCCGCTTGGCCAGCAGATTCTTGAGGCTGGCCATGTAGCCGATGGGTGCGTCCAGCCAGACATAAAAATACTTGTCTGTGGTGCCTGGGATGAGGAAGCCGAAGTATGGCGCGTCGCGCGAGATATCCCAGGGCTTGAGGCCGCCATCCAGCCATTCCTTCAGTTTGTTGGCGACCTCGGTCTGCGTACCGTTGACCAGCCAGTCTCGCAACAAATCGGTGAACGCTGGCAGGTCGAAGAAGTAATGCTCGCTGGCCCGCAGTTCTGGCGTCGCGCCGGAAATCACGGAGTAGGGCGTTACCAGTTCGGTGGCCGCATAGGTAGCGCCGCAGACATCACAATTGTCGCCCGGTTGATCCGGCGCCTTGCAGCGCGGACAGCCACCCTTGACGAAGCGATCGGCGAGGAAAAGCTGCTTCTGCGGATCGTACAGCTGTTCGACCTGCTGGGTGTAAATGCGTCCGTTCGCTTTCGCCCGTGTGTAGATCAGTTCAGAAAGTTCCTGATTCTCCGGCGAGTGCGTGGAGTGATAATTGTCGTGAGCAATCAGGAACTGTTCGAAGTCGCGTACGTGGTCTGCACGCAGCCCATCAATGAGCACCTCAGGTGTGACGCCTTCTTTTTCCGCGCGCAGCATCGTCGCAGTGCCATGGGTGTCGTCCGCGCAGACGTAAAGTACTTGATGGCCACGCATGCGCTGGAATCGAACCCAGATATCGGTCTGGATATGCTCGAGCAGGTGCCCGAGGTGAATCTGCCCGTTGGCATAGGGCAGGGCGCTGGTGACAAGAATACGGCGGGGCATGATCGGGCTCGAAATGCTCGACAGTTTTGGCGGGCGGGACTATACCGCAACTCTGGGTCGAGGTCGGGGCGCTGCGGACCTTTTGTAAAAGTGACGAACGACGCCAGGCACGCCGCACCAGCCGGCGAACAGTGCACGCGTCTCTGCTCTGTCTTGCGGTGCGCGCGTAAATCGGGAGACCGAGGACAAGGCGGACTGTGGTGCTTTCGTTGATTGCGGGTTTCAGATGATCGATCGGGTGTGTACTGAAATCGCATACTGAAATCGCAAAGATGCCTGAGCTGAAGTAGTCGAGGTGATCGGGCTAAACGGGAGGTTCACGAATTGCGGCGTGGTTGATTTTGGCGGTAAATTTTTCACAGTCTCCGAGAGCCGTAATGGTTCGGCCCTCAGAGAGCACCGGCTTTGCGCACGGACACTTCCCGCTCGATTGTCCGCAGGGAGGGGAGCGTTTTCAGGTCGTAGTTCGCCTGCAGAATGAGCCAGGATGTTGCATCTCCCCCAAAATGCTTCGCCAGCCTGGCAGCAGTGTCCGCAGTTACACCTCGGCGTCCCTTGACGATCTCATGAATACGCGTGGCAGGAACACCCAGTTCAGCCGCAAGGGCATTCACAGAGAGGCCGAGCGGCAAGAGGTAGTCTTCCCGAAGGACCTCACCCGGGTGAACTGCGCGCATACGATTGACGGAGCGATCCATCTTCATTTCCCTCAGTGGTAATCCACGACCTCAACGTCCACGGGCCCTGAGCCTGTCCAGACAAAGCAGATTCGCTACTGATCGTTGATGCGAATACTGTGCTGTCCTTTGCGATCTCCCTTCAGGATTTCAAGTCGGTTACCGGGTGGTGCCCGGAGAAAGTCCAGGGTCTGGGCGGCTTCTAATTGAGCCAGCTTGCGCTCTGCGATAGCCGCAAACCCCCGGAACCTTCGAGGATTGTGTCCCTCGTAGAGAGCCTGCGTGTCCTTACATTTGAACGACCGGATCATGGGGCACGATATTACGCGGAACGTAACGTCGCAAGTGCGACAGTCATCTGACTCGATAAGTTACTGAGGCGCCCGGTGTGCACAAATGCCCCACGATACAGAACCGTACAAGACTGATCTCCTCAAAATCCCCACATGCCCGGACGCTCATTGTTGACCGCGAGAGGCGCTCAATTCCTTTGCAGTGCCTGCTCCGCTAGCCGATCCGAGGCCCTGCGAGTTGAACCTTGATCCCATCGGGATCAAGGAAAAATACGAGGCCGAATTCAGCGCCACCACCAATGGGCCACAATGGCTCGAAACCGTGTTCTTGCATCGTCTTGATGGCTGCGGTCAGATCTTTCACGTAGAAATTGATGCGGTCTATCCCCAAGTGGTTGACCGGTGGTGCATAGGGCGGCGAATCGTCATGGGGACTCATCCATTGGCGCAACTGGAGTGTCGCCCCGTCGGTGCCTTCACCGAGACTTAAGTCCAAACCTTCGAACTCGATCGGCCCGTCAAACCCGTGGGCTGCGGCGAACTCACCTGCACCTGCTTGCGAGCCTGGCGCAGACTTGGTGAATCCGAGCAGCCGATAGAACTCACGCGACCTTTCCAGATCTGCCACGTTCATGTTTGTATTCACCAGCCGAACCAAACCAGGGCTTGCGGTCGCTTTCACGCCTTCGGTGTTCTCGATCAATTTCAGGAACGCGCCGTCCTGGTCCTTCAGGAACACGAACCGCTCACCGCTTGGCGCCGTAGTCGGTGCTGAAACGAATTCCACACCTTTCGCCGCAAGGTAGGCAAAGTCGTTATCGAGGTTGGTCGTCGAGTAGGTGGCGTAGGCCATCCCGATGTGGTTGAGGTTGGCGTAGGGCGGCTCATCCCGATACGAATCACCCCTGAACTGCACGGTGTCGACGAATGGCGGTGTCGGTGGATCTTCGAGGCTCGTCAGCGCGACGTAGATCAGGTAATCGTCCGCAAAGCCGAGCGCCCGGGCGAAGGTGGTGCTTGTCTCTGGACCTGCCGGGTAGATTTCTCCTTTGAAGCCTAATGTGTCGTAAAAGGCTCGCTGGCGCGCCATGTCGCTGGTGTTGAGCCCGAAGTAGCCTTGGCGCAAGAGCCCGAGATCAGCCTGGGCCACCTGGGTCACGCGAATGCTGCACGTCGCTGCGGGCCCGCCGGATAACCTCACTTCGATCGTGTTTTCCTTGTTCAGCTTCAACAGTACGACGATCTCACCGTTCACTCGAAGGTCCAGCGGTTGCACAACGTCGTGGCCATTGACCTTGATCTGCGCGCTGTCGATGCCGCTGTTGTAAAGGACCAGCTTCGCGGGACCGTCGATGGCCTTGAATGTCGCCGAGTAGGTTGCCTCAGTTCCCCGCGCAAGCGTCAAGGTCTTCGGACCAAAGCGGGTCAGGTTTGCCTCATTCATAGTTGTCCATCCACGCGCAAGAAGTTACATCCTGTAACGGTAAACGAGGTTCCTTGTGAACGCTAAGACTAGAGGAACCGAGTGTTGTGAATCACTAGTTCGCTGACTCCTGGATGCTTGCAAGCATGTCACCCGATTACCTTTCCGCTCACTTTCCCGCTTCGTGGCTGACAACCGGCTTGAGCCGCGATATGGATATCAACGCCGGCAGCACCAGCCCGGCAAACACCAGCCAGGCAATGGTGTAGCTGCCTGTCTCATCACGGATGTAACCGGCGAACCATGGACCCAACGCACCAAATGTGGTGAACGGGCCTACGAGACCCATCACCCGGCCAAAGGATGCAACACCAAACCGGTGACTCACCAGCGACGCCAGCAAAGGCAGGTGCGCGCCTGCCGCAACTCCAAGAAGAACGCAGATTAACGCCATCTCCGTATGGTGCGGGTCGGTTGTCATCCAGGTCAGCGCGACCAACAGCGAGCCCGCTGCCAGCATGAACAGCCAGCGCACATCAATCCGGTCTGCCAGTGCGCCGAAAAACACCTTCACCACCGCCATGGTCAGCGCCATGAGCGACACCAGCCATGCCGTCGCTGATGCATCGATGCCTCGATCGAGTGCAAACGGTGCAAGGTTCTGTTGTGCACCGCCAAATGCCGTGACCAGCAACGTGAACGCAACCACCATGAACCAGAACGCAGGCTCCCTCAACACCGTGACAACGGTCCAGATCTTTTCAGCCCCACCGGAGAATGTTGCAGCACCAGTTGGTTTCAGCTCGTCTGCGTCGGCAAGACCCGCTTCGGTCGGAGAACTGCGAATCACCCACCAAACCAGCGGCAGGATGGCGGTCGCGACAATGATCGCCAGCACGACGTTGGCATCACGCCATCCCATGCTTGCCTGCATCGCAGTCAGCAGTGGCGGTAGCGTGAGTCCTCCAAGCGACGTGCCAACCGTCGAGATACCCAACGCCAAACCCCGTCGTCGGGAAAACCAGCGAGCCGTCAGCGTCTGCGCAGCCAATGGCCCCGCCAGCAGCATCCCGGCCGTCATCAGCGTGCCGTACAACACAACCAGTTGCCAGAGAGCGGTTGCGATCGCCGCCAAAACCAGCGCGAGCGCCATGCACGCTCCGCCACAACAAATCAGCACACGGATCGATAGACGATCCATGGCATGGCCTGCAAAAGGAGCCAGCGCCCCCATCGAGACCTGCATGGCCAGAAAAACCATCATCACGTCTCCGCGGCCCGCGCCGAACTCAAGCGACCACGGTGCCACCCAGAACGTAAAGCAATAAATGCCGACACCAAAGGTGATCGCCTGGAATAACATCCCGACCGCCAATATGTTCCATCCGTGGTACCACGGCATCATGAGTTCCCCTTGCCCCTTGCCCCTTGCCCGATGGCCGATAGTGTCTCCTGCTTGGATCATGCACCAGTCTGGTGGAGGTGTCACAGAGGGGTACAACCAAGGGGGTAAACCAAGGGGGTACACCATTCGCGTTGAGGGCGTAGTGAGATATGCTGCCGCGCCGTGACCAGGAAGCGGCGATGTCTGCCGGTGGCGTTCGAGAAGGTCTGACTCTGCTGCGACGCCCAGACTTTGCAAAGCTGTTCGCCGCCTATCTGATTACGCACACCGGCAGCGCCATGGCACCCATAACCATTGCCTTTGGTGTGCTTGAATTGACAGGGTCCACCAGTACCGCTGCCTATGTCGTCGCGGCCCCCGTCGTCGCCATGATCGTCATCCTGCTGGTCGGTGGCACCCTGGCCGACCGCTCTTCCCGACAGCGAATCATGGTCTGGGCAGATATCGTTTCTGCCGTGGCTCAAGCCTGCGTTGCAGTGCTGTTCATTACTGAACAGGCCTCAGTGCCATTCCTGATCGTGCTGATGTTGATCAACGGTTGTGCGGTCGCGTTTCACGCACCGTCTTCTGTCGGCTTCATCCCACAACTTGTGGCTGCACACGAACTGCAGGCGGCCAACAGCCTGCTGGGCACGGCTCGCAGTTCCGCCATCACGCTCGGAGCAGCATTGGCCGGCGTGCTGGTTGCAACCGTTGGCCCCGGTATCACGCTGGCAGTGGATGCCGCGTCTTTTTTCCTCGCTGCCTGGCTGATCGGCAGCCTGCACGTGCGCGACCAGGCCAAGACCGAACATGCCACAGTCCTTGAAGACCTGCGGCTCGGCTGGCGCGAGTTCATCGCTCATCAGTGGTTATGGACGATTGTGCTGCAGTTTGCACTGATCGTGGCTGGCATCGAAGCGGTGTTCTCCCTCATCGGCCCAGCGACCGCACGAGACGTTCTCGGCGGTCCGCGAGACTGGGGCTTCATCATGGCGTGTTTTGGCGCCGGCACGATTGTGGGTGGCTTGTTGTCAATGCGGATACGCGTCGAACGGCCGATGTGGGTCGCCTCGTGGCTGGTGTTTCTCTGGGCGCCGCTGCCGCTTGCACTCTCCGTGCCGCTGCCGGTGCTGTGGATTTCGCTCACCGCCTTCATCAACGGCGTTGCCGCGCAGATGTTTGGCGTTCTGTGGAACACGACGCTGCATACGCAGATCCCGCCGCAGTTGCTGTCACGGGTATCTGCTTATGACCACCTGGGCTCGATTGCCCTGGCACCGATGGGTGTCGTAGCGGCGGGTGTGCTGTATGAAGTCATCGGTGGTCCGGCTACTTTATGGTTGGCCGCACTCATCATTATTGTGCCGACAGCGCTGGTGTTACTGGTGCCTGGTGTGCGGAGTCTACGCGCACGGTAGGCGCATAAGGCGCATAAGGCGCATACGCCAGGAAAGCAATGAAAATTCAGCGTTCGGAGCTGATCAAATCGCTTGCGCTCGCCTTCGCCTTCTCGACCAGCGAACGACTGCGCGGCGTATCACGATTGGCAAGGTTCGCCTCCGCGAGCTGCAATGCCCGATCTGGTTCACCGACGCGGAGGTAGAACTCTGCGGCGTGATCAGCAAATGCCTTAGGATGCCGCGCCAGCAGCGATTCGAACCCCAGGCTCGCCCGCTCACGCCACTGCGCAGCTTCGTCAGCACGATCTTCTTCGATCAAGAGTCCCGCAAGCAGGCCGGCCGGCTCCGGATCGTCTACGACTGCACACAGCGCCAGTAACGCCTCGATCGCACCGTCGACGTCGCCGCTCGCAGCCATCGCGCTAGCACGATCAGTGCTCGCTGACACATAACTCGGCAGGTAGAACAGTGCTTCATCAAACAAGGCGATCGACGCGTCGGGATCAGAATCGATCACGAGCATCGCCCGTTCAAATTGCACCCAGGCGACGGCAAAAGGTGAAACGTCGTTGTACGCCTTGAGAGCATCGGCATAAGTGATTGAGCTGCGTTCGTTGTCCCCAAGTGCTTGATAAACGCTCGCGAGCTGCGCCAACGAGCTGAAACTCGGGTCCTCCGTAGCCCGCGCCTGCGCATTCGCCAGGACATCTGCAGCTCGACCGGTAGCGGTCAGTATCGTTGCCCGCCGCGCGATGATCGTATCCGGTAATGCACCCAGGCTTGAGGCACGCTCAATGGCTGCTTCAGCTTCGACAAATCGATGCAACGCCGTGTCCACTTCGGCTTTGAGCAGCCAGGCATCCGCACTATCCGGAGCGGCATCAACATAGCGCTTGGTGATCGAATCTGCCTCATCAAGGTCAGCGAATGAGTTCTTGAAACGAACACGGGTAAGCAGCGAAGACACCAGTGCCTTCGCGGCCACCTGTCCTTCAAGCAGCGTGTCGAACGCCGAACGCGCGCTGTCGATGGTGAAGTTAAGGTTGGTGAACGCGATGGTCTCGTGTGTTGCCGGAAAGCGCTCGATCGGGGTGACCGCCGGGGACGCAACCTCTGGATCGCTGCAGCCGACCAGGAGCCCCGTCATCAACGCGAGGCCCCAGGACGCGGCAAGAAAAGAGGCGCGAAGCATGCGCCTGCTGGTCATGAAGAGGATCTCAGGGCAGTGGATTCGCCAGGAAGGGGAATACCGACGTGGAGTGCACCACATTGTCCGAGTTCACGTTGTCACCGAGGGGCGCCGCAAGCGTACTGGCCAGCGCTGTGTAGGTGACATCAATTGAATCGTAGTTGGGTGTGCGGCCACCGCAATCGTTGTTCGTAACCAAGCCTGTGGCGTTCAGCTCGACACCAAGATACTGCGTACAGGTCCCGGTTCTGCTGTTCAGATAAATACGATCATCCGTCAGTGCATTCGCCAGTCCGTCGTAGCGCGCGGGTGTAGTGACCGCAGTATTCGCAAGAATCTGGTTACCACACGTTGTATCCAAACCATCGTATACGGCGAGCGAAGCGCGAATATTTTCCTGGAACGATCCCCAACTGGCCCGAGGTGCAACGTTGTAGGCATCGCGATCAACACCTCGCGGTACTGCTGTCTTCAACGGAGATACCAGCGCGGTGTTCACGCCTGCCCGACCCATGCGATCGACCTGGCGAGCGGCAATGGCGGGTACTGCGGGCTGCGGCACGTGGACGGCAAGAAACGGAAAAACGTTTTCGTCATGCAGGAAGGTATCCGAAGCAACCCCATCGCCGACCGGCACCGTTAGATTGTTGGTCAACGCCGTGTAGGTGACATCGATCGTGTCATAGTTCGGAGTGCGGCCACCACAATCGGTGTTGGCGAGCAGACCTGTGGCGTTCAACTCGACCGCGAGGTATTGCGAGCACCTGCGGCTGGCCGAATTGAGATAGATGCGGTCATCGGTCAGCGCGTTTGCAAGTGCGTCATAACGTGCAGGCGTCGTATTGGCGACATTTGCCAGGATCTGGTTGCCACATACGGTATCCAAGCCGTCATACACTGCCAGCGACGAGCGGATGTTGTCCCTGAAAGTGCCCCAGCTGGTACGCGCTGCCACGTTGTAGGCATCTCGATCTACGCCACGTGGTCCTGCGGCTTTCAAAGGCGACACCAGTGCTGTATTGACACCAGCCCGACCCATACGATCGATCTGTCTGGAAAATACCGCAGGCGATGCCGGGATTGTCGGTGGAACAACCACGACGCTTGCGCGCCCACCTGATCCGCCACCACATGCGGCCAGTCCCACCACCAGAATCGGGCAGGCGGTCACCATAAACCATGAGAATTTCATAACACTCTCCTCGGTTGCCTTAACTGCGGTGGGTCGTGCCATGGACGGCAAGAATGGCGCCGCCCGGCGCTACAAGACTCTTGTCCACCTGCAGGACCAGGAACGATGGAGATCCCAGAGCAAAGGAGTCGCCGCCTCTTTGCAGTTCCGTGATCAGCGCATTGGACGTGCCGGCGTCGAGTATCGGACACCCTGACGTATTGAAAGTCAGGCCGGGCGCGGCTCCAGCGACGATGTCGAGTGTGCGACGCAACCCTGGCCCGTTGAAGAAGAAGGGATCATTCCGGCGTCCGACAAAAGCCAGCATGCGGCCAGTGCGGCTACGTAGGCCGGTGACGGCGCTCGCATCACCCTGCAGGTAGTCAAAGCCACCCACCCAACATTCCACGTTCTGATTGACTGCGAACTGGCAGATGATCTGTACCGTGGTACCTGCGGTGCCGTAGGCGGCGCTGCTTTCGACATTGATGACGTACTGCACGGCATTCGAGAACTGCGCGGCAGGCACACCGATGATCAAGTTAACCTCAGCGGCGGTCGGTGTTGTCCATGCAAAGACGTCCGTCAGGTCAGCGGCCGGGTCCGCAACGTTGCCCGGGGCGTCCGCGTGATCGGCAGCGTACAACGAAGCGGTACACAACAGCGCCACCACTCCCAAGAAACTCCTATAGAACTTTCTCATTTCATCTCCATGCATAACAAAGAATGATCGTGGCGAAACGCAACTACGGAAAACAATAATAGGAGACTCGCTCCGATCAACGCTGGAGTCAAGCTGTTGCGGCGCGGCTCACGTCCCGTAGATGCAAAACGGTACTGGTCCGGTAATGAGACAGGGATGCGCAATGCCTGAGGGGTTGTTGATGGTGCTCGCGGCGTTACCGACACTGGTAGGGATGAACAGACCATCTCACGGAATGAGTCATTCGAAGTTCCAGCAGTAGAGCGCAAAGGTGCCATCATCAAAGGCTGCGAAGCGCCGGATCGACGTCCCCACAAAATTTGTTGATCGGGTCGCCATGACCTTTTGTGGAAGGCTGTCTCCATATCGTGCAGAGTCATTCAAACAGGAAACATGCACAAGAGAACCGGAGGAACTCAATGGGCATAAACGGACCACTCTCGTTTAACATCAAGGTCGCATACGGCGTGGGTCAAGCGGCGGAAGGCATCAAGAACACCGCCATGTCGACCTTCCTGATGTTCTATTACAACCAGGTCTTAGGCATGCCCGCCGGTTGGGTGGCGCTTGCCATCGGTACCGCCGTGATCGTCGATGCGATTACCGATCCTCTGGCAGGATCGATCTCTGACTATTGGCGTTCCCGCTGGGGTCGGCGGCACCCCTTCATGATGGCGTCTGCAATTCCGCTCGCCATTTCTTTCTTCTTCCTGTTTTTTCCACTGGTTGAAGGAAACGTCGCTCTGTTCGTCTGGCTGGTCATCTTCGCCAACCTCACCCGCACGGCGATGACGCTCTATCACGTGCCGCACCTCGCGCTGGGCGCGGAGATGAGCAACGACTTCGACGAGCGTTCAGCCATCGTTGCGTACCGGATGTTTTTTGCGACCGTGGGCGGCATCTCTGTATCGGTGATCGGATTCACCCTGTTCTTCCAGTCGACAGACGAGTTCACGAGGGGGCAACTCAACCCCGATGCCTATCCACCCTTCGCGGTGTTTTTTGCCCTGGTGATGGCGATCACGATCCTCTGGTCCGTCCTCGGAACAAAAAGCGTCATCCCCTTTTTGCCACAACCCACAGACACGACGAGGATGACTCTAACGACTGTTTTGAGTCGATTGGTCGAGGACGTTCGAACCGCACTGTCGAATCGTTCTTTCGCCTGGCTATTTTCCGGTGTGCTGGTCATCTACGTCATGGTCGGTGTCGACACCGCATTGAACCTCTACATGAACACCTACTTCTGGGCGCTTTCATCCACGCAGATTGCCTTCCTTGCACCTGCCTACGCCATTGGGTTGCTGGCGGGTTCCATTGCCTCCCCGTGGATCATTCGGACCATCGGCAAACGTACGGCGGTGATGTTCGGCACCATGAGCTGGGGTGCCTGGCAGATCATCCCGGTGGGAATGCGATTGCTGGACTGGTTACCCGAAAACGGTGATGCGCTCCTCGTCCCCATTCTGTTTGCCATTCGTGTGATACAGGGCGCCTGTACCGTGCAGGCCAACGTGGCGTTTGGTTCGATGGTGGCGGATATCGCCGATGAAAATGAACTGCAGACAGGTAAGCGCCAGGAGGGTGTGTTTTTTGCCGCGAGTTCCTTCTCCAACAAGTGTGCATCCGGGCTTGGCAATATCGGCGCCGGGATTGGTTTATGGGCGATTGGTTGGCCCGAAGGCAAAGACGCGATACCAACCGCTGCAAATCTGTTTGACTTGGGCGTTCTTTATGGCCCACTCGTTGCAGGATGTGCGTTCATCTCCGTGTGGTGCTACTCGCACTATCGGCTCACGCGTGAACAACACCAGCGGATTCTCGATCAGCTGGCAGCGCGACGGAATTCAGCAACGGCGGATCAAGGCTGACGGGTAGGGCTTGATGATGGAGTACGCAACAAAGCCGACGACTCCATGCGCCAAACGCACCAGTCTTTGTAGATCAGCTCAGCACACCGGTGCTCAGTAGCGTCGCAAACTCCTCATCGGCAAGGCCAAGAAGTTCCTGTGCCACGAAAGCATTGTGTTCACCGAGTACGGGAGCGCGGTTCAGCACCAGCTCTCGCCCGACCCAACGGGCGGCCTCGCGATCGATGACAATGTCCAGCTCCGGCGCCTCCGGTTGATGCACCACCTGGTAGTGACCGGGAAGTTGCGGGTCGTTTTCCAGCATGTCGCGCAAGTGTTCGACGGGCGCCGCAGCGATGCCCTGCGTCTGCAGCAGCGTTGTGTTGGACCATTTGTCACGACGCTGTGTGAAGGCCACAATTTCGACATCCAGTAAGTCTTCGTTCGCCTTTCGATCCTGATGGGTCCGGAACCTGGGATCGGCAGCAAGTTCCGGGCGATTCATCAGCCCGCACAGGGTGAACCACTCCGCGTCGTTCGCAACCGCGAGCGCGACCCAGGCATCTGGGCTGCCATCGTCGGTGACCTTCGCGGGATAAATACCATGTGGGCACGCATTCGGACTGCGATTCGCGTTTCGTGCCGGCTGTCGTCCGGTCGCCTTGAAGGCCATCCATTGCGCACCGAGCAACGACAACATGGCGGAAAGCTGGGTCAGGTGCAGTTCCTGTCCAGCACCTGTCCGAGCACGTTGACGCACTGCTGCAAGCACAGTCGTCACCAACAGGTGCGGCGATGTGAAATCCGGGAAGGCGACGCCAATACCCCGTGGGCGTTCGCCATCGAAGCCGGTTAACAGGTTGAATCCAGAGGCCGCCATAAGAATGTTGCCGGTGCTGGGGTGCCGTGCCCACGGTCCACGGCGATGGGCGCCGGGCAGATTCAGGAGAATGATGTCCGGTTTGAGCGCCTTGAGGTCCTGAAACCCCAGTCCCATTCGCTCCATCACATCGGGACGGAAATTGTTGATCACAACGTCTGCGGTGGAGATGAGTTTTTTCACGAGTGCCAAGCCTTCGGCGGTCGTGAGATCCACCGTGAACGATTTCTTGCCGGCGTTCACCGAGTTGAAGAGGCCGCCGAGGTCCGGATGGGGTTTGCCATCAGGACCGGGCTGACTGCGCATGGAATCAGGTTTGCCGGATGACTCGACACGGATGACCTCCGCACCAAAACTCGCCAGCAGTCGGGTTCCGATAGGCGCCGCCAGCACCCAGCCGAAATCCACAATACGAAGGCCGGTGAGCGCACTCGCAGGTTCTGGCGATTCAACTGGCCCTGCGTGCGACGCTGGCAGCGGCGGCAATCCGGAAAGCAGCGCCTGATCTTCGCCGAGCAGAGGCGCCCTGCGGAACGTCACACCCTCTGCCATGGCGTCAACAGGGGAACGCACATACCCGAGTGTGGCCTTCAAGGGTTCGTGTTCGAGCGTGAAGAACTGCTGGTTGATCCGATACTGTTCTTCCTTTTCGAGATCCGGAAAGTCCAGCACCGGCAGACAAATGATATCGGCCTTGAGGGCGCCAGCGAGAAACTGGTCGCGAGTCAGTGCTTCACCGAGTTTTATTGTCAGTGCCGCCGCTGGGTTGTTTTTTCGCGGTGCGTCGAGCCGGGCCCAGCGCCAGTCGGCTTCGGTCATGCCGTGATCAATGCCCACCTCGTCACCCCATGCGAGAAACTCGCGAAATCGATCTGGCCGAATCAACAGGCTCACGAACTTGCCGTCACGGCAAGGCATTGCCGACGACAGACCGGGCCTTCCAGGAATTCTCCGGTGCCAGGGCCACTGGGCGGGGTACGCGGTCTGCATAACCGCGAGTGCGGTGGCTTCCTGGAGCGACAGATCAATGTGTACGCCGGTACCTGAACCGTTGAGATCACGTTGATGCAAGGCAATGAGAATCGCCGATGCGGCACACAGCCCGGCCATGATGTACGACGGATGTGCACCACCCTGCATCGGGATACCTTCCGGTGCACCCGACACCTGGATGAGCCCGCCTGCTGCGCCGGCGATGAGGTCGTTGGCTTTGTAGCTTCGCCACGGCGTCGACAGTCCAAACGGGGTAACAGAACACTGCACGAGCCTCGGATTGACGGCGCGAAGCGCAGCATGCCCCAAGCCTCGCTCATCCAGCCATCCCGGTGTTTTTGTGTCGAGCAGCACGTCGGCTGTCGCTACCAGACGCGCAAACACCTGCCGATCGGAGAGCTGATCGAAATCGAGGACCACAGACGATTTGTTGGTATTGAGGTAGAGGTGCGCGAAGCCTCTTTCTACATCCTTGACGTCGTCCAGAAACGGCGCCTCATGCCGAACGGACTCACCACCGGGAGGTTCCACCAGGATGACCTGCGCACCGAGGTCTGCAAGCACCCGGCCCGCCAAAGACGCCGAACGGTCCGCCAGTTCCAGGACACGAACACCGTGCAAGGCACGACTCATGTTTGCGCACTCATGTTTGCGCCCCTCATGTTTGCACTACCAGCGGAACGGTCACGATGCCTTGCATGGCTATGGCATGGTCATCGGCATCGTCATCCTTATAGAGAGTGGCATCGATATGGAAGACCACACGATCGGTCTGCACCGATTCAACCACAGCGCGTGGCCGCATCACTTGATTGGCGAACACCGGTGTTTTCCAGCGGATGTCGAAGTTCGCGCCGTAGAGAAGTGATTCGCGTCCTACCCGTGCCAGGATCGGCTCAAGCACAAATCCGAGCACATGAGAGCCACCAGCAATCGGCCTCGACAGACCTGCGCGTTTCGCCAGTTCCGGGTCGGAGTGAATGGGATTGTCCGGGCGCTTGGTATCTCGCGCCTCCATGAGGGCGAGGCTTACCCGCACCGGATAACCACCCAGTACCTCTCCCCGCATCAACGACTTCAGGTGCGCCGCAGCTGGATTCGTGGCGGCATGTCGCCAATCCGGTACGGGCGCCGCAAGGTCTTCCGGTGATGCCCCCTCCACACCATCCGACAGTCCCGGCTCCGGACGGTAGGACAGAAGACCCGTGGTGAGATTGCTGGCGATACGCTCGCCATCCACGCCGAGGGTCACACTGCTGGTGGTGCCGTAACGTCGTTGTTTGTGGACGTGCCGACCTTCCGAGGCGCCACGAACGATGAAGACCTCCGACTGTTTCAATGGCCGATGAATCGTATAGCGCTCACGCACCCAGACGCCACCAGCCACACCGCCTCCCCCTCCCGGAATCGCCTGTTGCCGGTCTGGATCTTTGGGCTGGGAAGAGAGCAGAAACAACGTCATCCCCGTCAGCATGTCCGGGGGCACGAGTCTTGATGCGTGTAACGCCTGGGTCTGCTCGCCCCAGTCGCCCATCCCGGCCGCAGCACCATCGAGCTTGTCAGTTCGCATCGGTCCTCGCGCCTCACGCAATAGCTTCGGCCAAGCTTCAGTCATGTTCTTCTCCCGGCGACAATCCACGTCCCTTTATTGTGGCGGAGCGGCGAACGGTTGAGTACCTGTCGTTGTGTCCTGACGCGACAGTGTCCTCCGGCGGTTTGAAAGGTAGGTGCGCAGCGCTTGCAGGTCTGCAACCCGTTCAAGACACGATCAGTTTCTGTGCCAGACTCCGGACGCATTGCTTGAATACCCGAGTGCACGATATGTGGCATCCACCAACGACTGGCCACGTTCATTCAAGAGGATGCCCGGGCCCATCTTGTTCATCGCATAACCGAAACTCATGCGCTCGGCGGGATCGGCAAATCCGACACTCCCGCCCGCACCGACGTGACCAAATGCCGGACCACTGAGTATGACGCTGCTCTTGTCGACACCTGGCGCATTTCGGTTGTCCATGGATTTCATGAAGCCAAGTGCAAAACGGGTTGGAATCAACAACGTTGCGTCTTCGTGCGTGGCGACAGCGACCTCACCCATCGCTGCGAGCGTATCCGCATCGACAAACCGCCGGCCACCGAGCTCACCTCCACAGGCAAACGGCGCATAGATTCTTGCGAGACCCCGGCCATTGGCCACACCGCCGCCACCGCCGATTTCCGCAGCTCTGCACTGACGGCTGTTGGGGTTGAAACCGCCCTGGTTGTAGAAGGCGAGTGAAGGGATCGAGTTCGGATCGTTGATCAACGCTTGGGTAAACGCACCTTGCGGTGCCCCGCGTACGGGTTTGAAAGGAATCATCGGGGCGATTTTTGGTTCCATCGATTCCGGTAGTCCGATCCAGAATTCGGCGGAGGTTGGCTCAGCGATCGCCGCCTGAAAGTAAGCACCGAGCGACTGTCCCGCGACACGACGGATCAACTCGCCGACAGCCCAGCCGAAGTTGGCCATGTGGTAACCGTTGCGTGTCCCGGGTTTCCAGAACGGCTCTTCCCGCTGTAATCGGTCCACCATGTAGTCCCAGTCACAGCAGCCTTTGTCCTTTAGCTTCTCGCGCATGGCCGGGACGCCGACGGAGTGATCCAGCATCATGCGCACCGTCGCCTGTTCCTTGCCGTTGGTCGCAAATTCCGGCCAGTAACGACTGACTTCTGCGTCAAGATCGAGTTCGCCGATTGCGATCAACGTGTGTGCGGCCAGTGCAACCGCGCCTTTGGTACTCGAAAAAACCACACAGACCGTGTCGTTCTGCCAAGGCGTCTGCGCTGCGATGTCCGCAACACCACCCCACACATCAACCACGCTGTCGCCATCGTGGGTTACGCACAGCGATGCGCCAACCTCGCCGTTCACTTCGAAGTTGCGTATGAACGCATCAACGACGGTTTTGAACTCGGCGGTGTAAGAACCTTGTAGTGTTCCCGCTGCCGTGTGCTGTTCGAGGTGGATCATCATTTCAGTGCCTCAATTTCCGAAGCTTCAGTCTAACCGCATCGATGTGTCATGCGCGAACCACGAGGCGAACCACGAGGACACACATCGCGGCGTGGTAGCTACGACTGATTCGCCGTCCGATTTAGCGGATCAGGTCGTTTCCGAAGCTGCCATAGGTGAATTGTTGGGAAATTTACCGGTATCGGTGTGCGCTTTGGCCTACGAATCGCGGTGTGTGTCCTCGTTACCCTCACCCGTCGTAACCCGTGTCCTCGTAACCCGATCAACGCGCCGGCGCAATCAGACGTAAGTTGTTGAAGTACGCCTTATAACGAGCCGTGTCTCGGGTCAGCACGGGGATTTTCAGCACGGAGGCATGAGCGCCGATGAAAAAGTCACTCAACACGCCTGCCCGAGTTCCGCCGCGATGTCTGTAGCGCAAGTGAGCGTGACCCGCCAGAAAGAGCGCCTCACGTGGCAACTCACGGAGTTCCAGCTGCGCACGAACGACCACCGCATCGAGTGACTCGATTGTGCTGAAGTCGGTCGCAAGTTCCGCGTAGATCACAGGATTGATAAGCAGCGGACCGCGATCCGACCATGCGTCGAGCTGGCGACGCGACCAGTCCGACCAGTTCGGGTCGTCGTCGAAGACATCGATCAGAACGCAACTGTCGACGAGGATCACTTCAGCCCTGGGTCAGCGACATCCGCATCGTAGCCGCGCAGCATCGCCATCAACTCGTCGGTTTTTACGCCGCGCCTGTTGACTCCAACCAGGCGCGCGAATTTGCTGCGCGTGGCTCTGGGCTTGGGCTTGTCCGCTCCACGCACACGCACGCTGCCATCATCGGCGAACTCGAACTCGACACCATCGCCGGCGTCGAGACCGAGGTATTCGCGGATGGGTTTGGGAATTGTCACTTGGCCCTTGCTGGTCAGCGTGGTTGCCATGTCTGCCTCAAAGTAATACTTTATTCTATACTGTAATACTAGTGGGAAGCAGACACGGACAGCAATAGGCGCACGGAGTATGGGGAGGATAACGGGTACTTCGTTGATTGTTCTGAGTACTGATGGAGACGGCTATGCAGGCTGTCGTGATCGCACCAACAACCACCTGCCCAGGCGCCACCTCCGACAATCGCATCAATCCCCGGACACTTTCTTAGCGATCCTCGCCTTGCGTCGCTCCTCGCGCTCCTTCTGCTGCTGAACAATGGCTGCGGGTAATTCCTTGCCGGCGTCGGTGAACGCTTTGGCCATCGCCGGTAGTGTTCCGCCGAATACTTCGCGCATGTGCTCTTCGACCCAGTCGCGGCTCTGGTAAATCGGCTCGAGTTGATTCTGGAAGCGCGGTGCGACATGGCGCGCGAACAGCTCGAAGCTGCGGTGGGTCGCTTCGGTACTCGCCCATTCATGTGCGAGCCCGAGAATGCCACCGATCCCACCGGAACGTTCGATGATGATCTCGATGGACCTGGCAACGTCATCCGGCGAGCCGATCAGTGCGGTACCTCGTTCAGCCTGATTATCAAGCGTGCCTGCACCCGCGAACAAACCAGGGCCCGCTGCAGCGGGATCCTTCGCATCGCCGGTGTACGCGCGAATCTTGTAGCCTTCTTCGATTTCAGCCAGCGCCTCCTTACGGGACTCGGCGACATGAATCGGCACCACAACCTTCCAGTGTTCACGCGAGATCGTACGACCGGATTCTGCGGCAGCTTCTGCAGCCCAGCCCCAGGTACGTTCGAAGCCGGTGTTGTCGACCCCTGCAACCGAGAGCAGGCCCGTGCCGTATTTGCCTGATGCCATCGGTCCTGCGGGTGTAAACGACGCCGCAACCGAGACCGGGAGGTGTGGGTCTGACCACGAGGCGAGCTGCAATTGTGCGTCCCGGAGTTCAAACCAGTCCGTTTTCATCGTGACCAGCTCTTCCCGGCGCAGGAGCTTCATGATCGCCTCGAGCGACTCCGCCATACGACGACGCTGTTCAGTAGGCGGAATTCCCATCATATGTGCATCGGACGCGAGCGCACCTGGACCACAGCCCAGCATCACGCGTCCTTCTGTCATATGGTCGAGTTGCACCATGCGGTCGGCCACCATCAGTGGATGGTGATAGGGCAAGCTGAGCACGCCGGTGCCGAGCTTGATGCGGCGCGTTCGCTCGGCTGCTGCGGCGATGAAAACCACAGGGTCGGCGATGATTTCGCGGCCGAAGCTGTGGTGTTCGCCGATCCAGGCTTCGTCGTAGCCGAGTTCGTCCAGCAGTTCGATCAGTTTCATATCGCGCTTCAGGGCGAGTGTCGGGTTTTCGCCTACGCGGTGAAACGGCGCGAGAAAGATGCCGAACTTCATGCGCTTCGGGCGGTATGCCATGGTGTGTGATCTCCTGTTGGAACCTGTGATGTAGTCAAAGTGGATTCAGGTCTGGCGCGAGCCCCGAATCGGGGCAAGGCAGACCGGAAGATCAGTTGACACGGTTCACAGGATAGCTGCACGGAAATCGGTTCGCGACGAGCACGCGACGAATGTGACCTGGAGCGCAGGTAGATACTCGGTCTGCAGTCGATGGCCGGTCGCGGTGGTCGGCCCCGCGTGAGTCCGTCGTAGTCACTGCGAGGTGTGGCCATGTGGATTCGTGGCCCTGTGGATTCGCCTTCGTGGATCCGTTTCCACGAGGTGTGCTCTCGTGACGAAACTTCCATTTTCGCCCAAAGGCCCGTACGTCAACCACCATCTTCCGCGTGCGAATTTCCAGCACGTCCGATCGTTCGCACACCCCTCTCCAATCACCGCCCATACAAACGCCTGCGTCAGTTCTCAGAGCTCCTGGAGAAAACACCCGTTATCATTCCGATCCTCGTACGCTATCGATCATTCGGCGCATGACATGCAAGCGGAGGACAAGTGAAACGCGACAACACAACCACCCACCGGTATTTTGCTGATGCAGGCATTTCACGTGCCATGCGTGTGATCGAAATCGGCTGTGGAGGTGGAGAAGTCACCCAGATCCTGGCAGTGCAGGTCGACTCATCCGGATCCGTCGTGGCTATCGATCGGGATCAACGCGCGTTGGCAACTGCAGAGGATCGCATGAGAGGCTTGGGGATTGAGCACGTCAAGTTCGTGTGTGCAGACGTAACCAAATCTGACTTGAGCTTGGAGGCGTTTCCGCATGAATCGTTCGACGTCCTCGCTGGTCGTCGCGTCTTGATGTACCTGCAGAATCCTGTCGAGGTACTTCGTCGTCTGAGCAGATTACTCAAGAGCGGCGGATTGATTGTGTTCGAAGAGACTGACTCGACCATGGTTCCGGCGCGCACGTCGTCAATGCCAGCACACGATCAGGCAACAGAGTTATTCAGGAGAATGCTTGTTGCTGAAGGCGCTAACACGGCTATGGGTTTCGAGTTGCCCACCGCGCTTGTCCAAGCCGGGCTCCAGTTTGAAAAGATTCGGGCCGAAGCGGTGATTCAAGGCCAAGGTTCGCAGTACCCGCTCCCCGCTCTTCTGGGGCTGGTTCAGTCCCGGCTGATCACAGCTGGCATCGCGAAACCGCGAGGACACACCTCGCGGCGCGGTAGTTACGGCTGATTCGTCGAACGATTTAGCGGCTCAGATCGTTTCCGACGCAGCCATAGGTGAATTGTAGGGAAATTTGCCGGTATCAGTGTGCGCTTTGGCCTACGAATCGCGGTGTGTGTCCTCGTTAGCTTCGCGGTGTGTGTCCGCGTTAGCTTCGCCTCGCGGCTTAGCCGCCGAAAAGCCCTGGCTGGATCTGGAACCCGCTCGATGCACCACGAGGACACACCTCGCCACCACGAGGACACACCTCGCGGCATAGATCGTTGCCGACGCATACAGTGGTGAACTGTTGGGAAAATCGCTGGTATCGCTGTGCGCTCTGGCCTACGAATCACGGTGTGTGTCCTCGTAGCTTTCGGCGCACGACAGGCGCGAAGCGCCCCACCAGCGCACGAGGGCGCTATCATTGTCGACAGCAAGACGTTTTTTCTGCAAACGCAACAACCAGTCTGACGCAGGGAGCAAGTACAACGCCGCTGCTGAGGTGAGTAGATCACTCAGCCCGGGGCGTTCTGCCTGAGCAAGGAGTGGGCATGGGCAACAGCACTTATGGTGCTGGTCTGGCGAATCGGCTGCTCAACAAAAACCCGATCCTTGCCGAGCCGCTCGATCAAACCTACACGATCCAGCACCTCAAGCATGGACAGCCGAACACCGCATAAGAGCACCTGCACACCACGCACATTCATGCGATCCAGGAAGTGTTCGAGTTCAGTCATGCTGATTGCATCAGGATTGTTCGCCCGCTTAAGGCGCAGGATGAGCACCTCTGTGTCCGGCGTGATGCGGGACTCCATTTCCTCGAAGTGCTGCTCGAGTGTGGACGTTGCGCCAAAGAACATCTCGCCATCGAGACCGAATATCAACGACCGTTGGTCGGGAACGTCTTCAGGAAGGCGTTCGCGTACGTATCCCTCAGGGACAAAGACGAACTCGCTGAGCCGAATCCGACCCGCACGGGGCACGGTCAGCATGAACGACATCAGCACGCCGATCATCACGCAGAACTCGACGGATATCGCGATCGCTGAAAACGCAGTGACCCCGACGATGGCTGCGTCGAAACGTGTAGCTCGCCAGTGGTAGGCGAGCGCCTTCCAGTCGACCATGCCATACGAGACCACGAGGAGGATTCCGGCAAGCGTGGCAGTCGGCAGATAGCGGGCGTACGGCGCGAGAACCAGCATGATGATAGCCACACCCACGGCAGAGACTACGCCTGACCATTGTGTCACGGCACCAGCCTGTCGGTTGATTGCGGAGCGGGTGAGTGAGCCAGACCCGGGAATGCACTGAAAGAAGCTGCCACCCAGGTTCGCGACAGCTTCGCTGAGGCATTGCTGATTCATGTCGAGTTTCTGGCGGGTTACAGCCGCGATTGCCTTTGCCATCGATATCGCTTCCAGCAGACCCAGCAACGCGATCGCCACGGCGCTGCCCGACAGTTGCTGCATGAGTCCGAAGTCGAAATCGGGTGACTGAAAGGTCGGCAGTGATACGGGGATCGAGCCGACCACCCGCACACCGAGCCGGTCGAGATCCAGCCACGCCACCAGGATTGCCATGACAAAGATGACAATGAAGAGTTCTGGAAGCAGTTGCAGGCGCAGCAATCTCTTGATGCGCCGAAGCAGCAGAATCAGTGCGATGGTGCCGAACCCGACCAGCATGGTCTCAAGATGAGGGCCGCCGCCTTCGGTCATGGTCAGCCAGAACCGATAGAGCAGGTGATCATGTGGATCACCGCGACCGGGGATACCGAACAGATTCTTGATCTGGTCGATGACGAGCAGGCTGCCCGCACCCAGCGTAAAGCCCACAATGACGGAGTGCGAGATATACCTTGTGAGATCACCCAGCCGGAACAACGCAATGCCAAGCTGGATCACGCCGATCATGAAGGCCAGCAGGATCACGGCAGTGATCCGCTCCTCCACAGGTGCAATCATCGCCACCGCACTGAGTACGGCGATGGATATCGCATTGGTCGGACCATTGATGAGCTGCCTTGAGGAATCGAACAACGCACCGATGGTAGTCATTACGATAGCCGTGTAGAGGCCATAAACCGGCGGCAATCCGATGATCATCGCGTAGGCCATGGCCTGCGGCACGGCAACCGCCGATACAGTCAGCCCGGCCAATAGATCAAACCGCGCATCACTCAACCTGTAGTGGCTCAATGAGCCGATAGCAGGTACGAATCGGTAGAGTGCTTTTTTCAGCGAAGATCGGGAGTGCACTGTTCAGTGTCCTGGCGAAGGGGCTTCTTCAAGGCATCTGGCGCACACGCTGGTTTCTGTTCACTCGTGGCGCGACTCACCCTCGTGACTGTGATCACAGTGAAGCTGATCGACCTGATTGTATACACCCGGTGAAAGAGATTAGTTTATGCACCCGCATCCCGCCACCCTCTGCGTCAGACTGGCTGTCGCCTCCATTTTCGACAGATGATCCGCAACGGACATAATCTGACCTCGAACTCTGCGTACTGGCGGAAAGTAACAATGAACGTGTCGCGTCGAGGCGCACCGGATCGCATCAGAACGCGATGGACTCAGAGCGGGTGTAGCCGAACCGGCACATCCTTGATGCCGCGAATGAAGTTGTTCGACAGGCGTTCGACGTCGCCGACGACTTCAATCATGTGGAACCGTTTCATCACTTCTTCCCACAGCACACGTAGTTGCATTTCGGCCAGCCGATTGCCCATGCAGCGATGCACACCGAACCCGAATGACACGTGGGCGCGCGCGTTCGGTCTGTCCACGATCAGTTTCTCGGGCTCGTTGAAAACCGTTTCATCGTGGTTGCCGGAGAGATACCACATCACAACCTTGTCACCCGCCCGGATCAGTTTGCCACCGAGTTCATAGTCCGCAAGGGCGGTGCGGCGCATGTGGATCACCGGTGTCTGCCAACGGACGACTTCGGAAACCATGTTCGGTATCAACGCCGGATTGTCGCGCAGCTTCTGGTACTGATCCGGATACCGGTTCAGGGCGATGACACCACCGCTGATGCTGTTGCGCGTCGTGTCGTTGCCGCCAACGATCAAGAGCAGGAGGTTACCGAGAAAGAGCTCCGGGTCCTCGTTCATGCGCGCGGTTTCCTGATTGTGCTGAAGCATCGAAATCAGGTCGAAAGAAGGCGGCTGTCCCAGTTTGGACATCCAAAGCTGGTAGAACGCGCCGGCGGCGCCCGTCAACTCCTCGTATCGGTGTGTCATGTCGATGCTCGTGTCGCCAGTCACCTGTGGCACATTGGTGGCGAGGTCCGACCAGTACACCAGCTTGCGACGATCCTCATACGGGAAGTCGAACAACGTGGCGAGCATCCGCGCGGTGAGTTCAATCGAGACTTCCTGGACCCAGTTGAAAGTCTTGCCTGACGGCAGGTTTTCGAGGATGTCGACAGCCCGCTCACGGATCAGGCTTTCGAGTTTTACAAGATTGGTAGGCGCCACTGTAGGTGCAACGGCCGAGCGCTGTTTCACATGCTCTGGTCCATCCATGGCAATGAAATTCCTGCCTCGAACCTGGCCCTGCATTTCAATGTCGCTTGCATTGACGATGGAAATGCCACCTTTCTCTGACGAGAAAACTTCGTTGTTTGAATCGACCTGCTTGATCAGCTGATGGCTCGTCACTGACCAGAAAGGACCGTTGACACTGTTTTCGAGGAAATGCACCGGAGCTTCAGTGCGCAGTCTTGCAAACCACGGCTGCCAATTGTCGTTCCGGAACAGTTCCGGGCGACTGACGTCGATCTCTTCCAGCGGGACGCTGTTGATGTCTTCTATGGCGTTTGCGGCATTCATCGGCATGACCTCATGTGGGCTCGGGGCTATTCGTAGAGAATCCAGGCGATTAGTCTATCCAGAGTTTTCGGAGCCTGTCGGACTTGAGCGATCGTCGCGCGCCGGCGCGCGATATCCTACTGCACACGAACGGGCTCGGACATGCGATGCAGTGCGTTCAGCAGCTAGCCGAGGCCCAGGTTCTTCGACGCCCGTGCAACCAGTTCGTAGAGCTGGCGCGCCTCGGTGACGGCGCTTCCGTGGTCGCGATGGCTTCGTTGTACCGAACCAGACATTGCCGTAATGAGAGGCATGTGGTGTTACCCGTTTCTCGATCGGCAGGATTAATGTCGGTGTCAGAGCTTGGCGCGTAGTCCTTGGTGAACGCGTTGTTGTTCATTGCATCAGGAAACGGGCGGATCGGGCTTGAGGCAGGGTGAGGGTTTGCACGAGACTGGTATCTGATCGGATACCAGAATAATCGCCATGTCTGAAACACCCGCGCAAGCCCGCCTCGAGCAGAAATCGAAGGAGGCCGGCGCCCACCTGATACGTGCACGACGTGCGGCGGGGTTGAGCCTGCGCGAGCTGGCGCGTCGTGCCGGAACCTCTCACGCGACACTCAGTACCTACGAGTGCGGCGCAAAATCCCCAACACTTCTGACGTTTTTTCGCATCATCGAAGCCTGCGACTTTGCAGTGGACATGCAGTTCCGACCACGAATCCGCGGGCGTGGCGGTCAGCCCCGCGGAGAGGAACTGGTGGATGTTCTGCGCCTGGCGGCTCAGTTTCCTGCGCGACCTGCAAGGACACTAGACGCGCCGAACATTGCCCGGCTGGTGAAGGAGGCTCACGATCGACCTCGTCGGTAAGATCCTGCGAATGCATCGTGCGTTCACGCACGCGGATATTCCACATGCGTTTGGTGGCGTGCTTGCATTGGCCAGGTGTACAGCTCAAGCCCGGGGCACGATCGATATCGATGTGAATGTCTTCATGGGCGGGGAGGCTGTCGAACGCGTGGTGGCGGGGCTGCCGAAGGCTGTGAAGTGTTCTGATGCAGATGTGGTTGTCCTGCGCCGTGAGCTTCAACACCGCCTGTGGTGGGACCACACACCTATTGAGCTGTTCTTGAACGTTACGCCCTACCACGATGCCATGTCGGCCAGAGTCCGATGGGAATCCTTCGCGGGTTCGTATCTGCCGTTTCTGGGCTGCGAAGATCTGGCGGTATTTTCAAAGTTATTTTCGATCGAACGAAGGACTGGGCGGATCTTGAAGCCATGCGGGATGCAGGTACCCTCGACTTCGATCACGTTGCAGCAGCCATCGTCGGGATGCTGGGCGCTGACGATGAACGTCTGGGGCGATTGAATCGCTTGAGGGCCACCCTGCCGATGGGAGCCGGCCGGCGCTGATGCGGACAGCCTCGACATGTCTGCCGATTCCATTCCTTTTGTTTACACGAATCCTCGAAGCGGCAATCTCCTAGCCCGCACTTGTGGTCCGTGCGCCGGCTTGTTCGAGTTCCGCCTGGATTTCCCGCACCTTGTCCTCGGTCAGACTGTAGCTCCAGAGCATCGGGACGGCGATGAACTTGAATACGGCAGGCACGATGGAATACAACACGGCAAGCCACAACAACGCATATTCGGAGTTCGGATTGGTGACCGGATCGCGCAGTGAGTCGAACCCTACCCAGACGGCGGCCGCTCCGCCAATTAAAAGTCCAAGTGCGTAAGCAAGTTTGCGAGTCATGGTCCAGATGCTGAAGTACGCACCACTCTGTCGTTTGCCACTGCGTCTGGCATCAACGTCCACGACATCAGCAGCCATGGCAGCAGGCAACGCGGACAATGCACCGATAGCCGAACCCTTGAGCATCATCACGACGATGAAGAAAATGAATTTCCCGGTGGGCGTGCCTTCGAAATAGACGGCGACTGAGTCGACCCACGCCTGCGGCAGAAAGGCGAGAATGTGCTGGATTTCGAATGCGTCGAACCAGACCAGCGGTGTGATGACGAGCAGCGGAATGAAACAGGACCAGAACGCATACCAGAATATCGCGACCATCGTTGCCCGGTGTTTGCCTATCCGGCGTGACAACATGAACCACAGAGGGATCGCCACGATCTGCGAAATGAAATAGGGCGCAAGGTAGAAACCGTACAGATCTCCGGCGAGCAGTACGTGCTTTACAAAGAAGAACGACAGCGAGTTGGTCATTGCCGATCCGATGGTGGCGAAGAGGAAAATGATCACCAGCATGCGGAACGGCTCGTTGGCCCACACCATGCGCAGGTTATCGCGCAGCGGCGTCCGCACAACATCGGCGTCGCGAACCGGAGCTTCGGGAACGTTCGCCAATAGGTTGAGAATGAAGATCGGCATGACGATGGCCATGATCAGGGTCAGTACATAGACGTTGTCGGTCGGTTTTGTGTACCCGAAAAACACCATGATCGCCGGTGTGAAAGCGCCGATCAGTGAGCCGGTGACGGTGAATCCTTCGCGCCAGCTCATCACCCGGGTACGCTCGTGGTAGTCCGTGGCGAGCTCCGCACCCATGGCGCTGTAGGGAACGTCCTTGATCGTTGATCCGATGTACATCACCACCAGTGAGCCGAGCAACCAGGGGTATCCCGAGTTGAAGGTGAGCCCGAAGAATTCGACCTCGCCGAAGTCGATGAACGGAATCCAGAGCATCCATACCCCGAGGATGAAGATCGGTGTGCCGATGAGCATGAAGGGCTTGCGGCGGCCCCAGCGTGTACGTGCGCGGTCCGATATGAAACCGACAATGGGATCGGTAACGCCATCGAAAATGCGCGACAGAGCGAGCATCAACATGACGAAACCGAGCGAGAGGCCGAAACCATTGGCGTCGGCATAAACAGCTGGCAAGTAAACCGCGAGCGGTAGCGCCATCATCGACAGCGGTAGCGACGGCGCGCCGTAGCTGATCATGGTCCAGCGGGACAGTGACTGACCGGATGCCATGCAAATCCTCCTTTTACCCTGCAACGTGTATACACATTGGTTGGCGAGCTGCCAAGTGAAGTGTGCGGAACTGTAGGGAGTAAATAGCGCGTCCGGGTTTGTAGCACGGACAGTCCGAATACAGGTGTGCAGGCTCATGGCTGTTCGGTACCTTCGATGAGGAGTCCTTAGCGGCGGTTAGTGGGAGAGAGTGGGAGAGAGCGGGAGAGAGCGGGAGAGAGTGGGAGAGAGTGGGAGAGGCTGCGGACCCCCCGCGGACGAAGCGGTGTACGAGACGGTTGAGCAGGCGCTCCAGGGTTTTCCGATCCGCCGTGCTGGCGGGATGGAATCGTGGTCCGTCCGGTTCGAGGGTATAGACCCCGTCAAGGACAAGCGCGTGTAGGTGAACCTGGCCGGGTAGCCATTGAGGTTCAGCGCAATGCCGAACCGTTGCTTTGAGTAGTGATGCAGGCGATTGGGCAGGCGGTCGTTGGGGAGGAGCCGACGAAGGATCGGTAGCGCTGGGAATTCACGCGTGGATCTTGGCTGTTGTCTTACGGTTCTTTGGGCGAAACGGGAAACGCGAGATACAGGTGAGCAAGGACGTCTGTTGTCGAGCTTTTCAGTGTTCGGCGAAGCAATAGGGAAGGGTCTGGTAGGGCAGTGTCCGTATTGCCCGCAAATGGGGCTGGGCACTCCGCTGAACGTGATCGACGATATTGCGAATGAGATCAAAATCGGTGACGTCTACGATGACGCAGAGTTGTCCACCGCAGAGCGCGCGGAGGGCTGCGCGCCCAGGGAGTCGATGTTGAAGCGGCCCTCCTCGCGCGCGGTATGGGGAAGCGACTTTCCCGAGGTGTGTCCTCGTATTTCATCCTCGTATTTCAACTCTCCTCCATCGATGATGCGATTCAACCGTCGTCGTTTTCGACCGGGAGCGGTGCGAGCAACCGTTCGCAGCGCCAAATGCGGACGACTCGCACATGCTTACGATCGCGCCGATAAACGATGCGATAAGGAGGGCGAATCAATTCTCGTAGAAGCGGCTCGTCGAACTCTGGAACGATTCGGCCGATGTCAGGATGCTCGGCCAGCATCTCGGTGCTGGCGAGGATCTCGCGAGCGAAGCGTTCGCCTTCGTCTGGTATACCTTGTTCTGCATACCAGGTTCGTATCGATTCAAGATCGGCAACGGCGGATTCTGCAAATCGGATTGCAAACTTGGCCATGCGGCTACTACAAACCGAGCCGCGCCTTGGCCTGTGCGAGGGTTAGTTCCCGGCCGCTTTCGAGATCCGCGAGTCCCGAGACGACCGCCCGCATGAACGCACGTTCCTCCTCAGCTGACTCATAATCACTCACCGATTGCACCACGGCCACGCCGCGCCCACGGCTGGTGAGCAGCACGGGACGGCCTGCATCTGTCACATGTTTGACGACACGACCGGGGTTGGCTTTGAGGTCGGTCAGCGGAATCACGTCTTCGGAAAATATGGTTCCCATCGTGCACCCCTCAGGTCTAATAGACAGGTTAGACAATAGCACCTGTTAACAGGTCTCTCCAGAGTAGATTGTAGAAGGTATAGACGTCCCCCTCCTTGACTTGAGGGAAGCCAATGTTGATGGATACCTCAAGAGGTTGATCGGCCACGTCAGCAATCAGGAGACATCTATGCATCAGAATGCAGTGTGTGTTGGTATCGATGTCGACAATGTCCAGTGTCACGGTTCGGTGCTGGACCGTCAGAGGGGAGAGGTTATGAGCTTTCAATGTCGTCCGACACTGAAGGACCGTTACGAAGCGTCGTATGTTGGCTTCTCACTGCAGCGCGTTCTGCAGGACCGTGATTATCCGCGCGAAGTGGTATCGCCATCGAGCATTCCGCGGCGTGCGGGCAAGGCAATGGAAACGCATCACTGTTTTTTGCAATTCAGGGCTGGCTGGAACGAACGATTGCGGCTTGCACGGGCAGCCTGAAGGTCAATCTGTCGCTGCTGTTCCGGCAGCTGAAAAACCTGGATGAGATCCTGACCGCTTGAAGTCGAAGCTCTGGCGGTGGCGCCGGGATATGAGGAACCGGGCAAGTCACTGACTTGCTACTGACCTGTTTTAGGGGCATCAAGAATCTGTTTGCGTTGACGATGATCATCGAGATCGGTGATGTGAAACGGTTCGTGCATCTTCTCCAGTTGGGCCAGCGGGTCTCGTGGGCTGGATTGGATATTCGGGAGTATGCAACGGGCGGTAAGTCGAACCGACCGGGGATCAGGCGGCAGGGCACGGTACCTGCGCACGGCGTTGATTGAAGCTAACCAGCGCGGCTATCGCAGTGCTGTACTGGGCAAGGACGTGAAAGCCAGGCGGGCAAGCGCCCGAACAAAGTGAAAGTTTCCCGTGCGCGCGAGATGGTCGGGTTTGTCCGGGAATCCTTGAACCAGGCGGCAGCGGCTTAGGTATCGATGGTTGGAATGTCTGCAGTTTTGTTGATCTGAACGCATCGGATGATCTGGAGGGTAAGACCGGGATCGGGAAGTCCACGCATCCTCATCAAACTCGGTTCCCCCTCGGTGGAAGTCAAGACTCTGGCGCAAGCCGTTGCGACCGAGCTGATCGTCATCGACACACATGGTCGACATGGGCTTCGCCTGTTATTGGGCTCCACCGCCAACGCGGTACTGCACGGCGTGCCTTGTGACGTGCTGGCTGTGAGGATCCGTCCCCTGCCGGTGAGTTGAACCATGAGTAAATAAACGCTTGCCAGGGTCACCTTTGAACAGGCCGGCACTGCCATTGCCGATTATGCGGTTTGTGCAGGGCGTCACGCGGCCGGTTCGGCACTGACCTGCGAACTCGATACCACTTTTTTGCGCACGTTGATCGCGACCACTTCGCAGCGCGTCGTGACATGCATACCACACACGCCATCGCGCTGATCGGGTTCACTGCGATGATTGGCCGGGGAATGGCCTCTCGCCAGAACCGCACCAGCGTCGGTTACACCACGGAAATTGCACTGCTGCTGACCTTCATTTTCGGCGTCATGGCAGGCCGTGACCAGGCAAGCATTGCCATCCTTGCCGGATTTACCTCGTCCACCGCGCTTGCCCGCAAGTCGCTGGATACCGTGACAACGGACGTCGCAGGACTCGGGCAGGTTATCGTTGCAGTCAGCAATGCCGTGGTGAAATCCGTTATCGCCATCTGATTCGTCGCCTTCACCTGCCTGCATGTGCTTCGCCTGCCTACTGTAGACAATCGCCGGACTTGGTAAACCGTAAAACCGGAACTGAGTCACAACTCCAGCCTTCTGTACGCGCCGGACGCGCACGACGCGATAACATCCGACGGTGCCAGTGCCCGGACCGTCGGTACAGCGTGCACGCATGAATACTGATCGGGTACGCCGTGACTGCGCACCGGACATCGGCTAAACGTCAGCGCAAGACGCGCGACACGACTACACATGACTGACACGAGGCGGGTCAGCAACGTGATCGAGAAAGGAATCTGCTAGTGGCAAAACACGCTATGGTCAGCAGCCCGGCGCCGGCAGCGGCGCCGTTACCGCCGTCACCCGACGGCGACAGCGGATCTTTGCCTTTGCCTTTGCCTGTGGCTGAGCGGTGTTTGCCGACTTTGGCCAACTGGCTCGACTGGCAGTGCCGTATGGTCAGCAGCACGCTGCAAGGTGAACTCCACCTGTGTGTTGACGGACCTGGCGGCTTCAGGCCCGCGCTGACATGGCCAGCGGAGCGAGCAGCCGAGCCCGCACTCGCAACCCTCACTCGCCAGGCCGCAGAAGAAGGTCGTCGGCTGATCCTCACAGCGTGGTCCTCCGGGGAAACCAGCGTGACAGGTGATGTCATTGCCTGCCCGGTACTGCGCTCCGGCCCAATCGCCGGGATGGCGTCCGGGGCGGTTGCTGGCGTGGTGGTACTGGTACTCAAATCCCGCAATGAACTGCAGGTGCGCGCGGTTGCACAACTGCTCGAATGGGGCATCGCCTGGCTCGAATCCCTGCTTGTGGATCTGCCTGATACCGGTACCAATGGCCTCACTGCGCAGGTTGCCCTCGATCCGTTGCAAGCGCTGTTATCTGCGCCATCGTTGTCGACCGGTGCGCACGAGTTCTGCAATCATCTGGCGAGACAATACGGTATCGACCGTGTGAGTCTCGGTCTGCACCAGTCGATGCGGATGATCGTACAAGCCGTGTCTGGCGATGCAGTCACTTCGACGCCGTCGGCTCTCTCCCAGACCATCGAATCAGCCATGACCGAGGCCGCAGACCAGGAATTCACCTCGCCGTATCCGGTCGCAGGGCAGCCTGGCCTCGCCCACAGGAGTCTGCTGCGGCAGCACGGCATGACGACCGCGGTCACTCTGCCGTTGCGGATCAATCACACGCTGGTCGGTGCGGTTACTCTCGAATCGGCAACTCTGACCCGGATCCCGGAGAGTACCATTCGCTCGCTGATGGACATGGCACCACTGCTGGCGTCGACGCTGGAACTGCTCGTCGGCCGGGAACGCTCGCTGGTCCATCGTCTTCGTCCCTGGTTACCAACAAACGTTCGCACACGGCTCGTGTTGACGTGCGTCACGCTGTTGCTCGTCACGGTATGCCTGCTGCCGGCAACCCTTCGGATCGGCGGGCCAGCCACCATCGAAGGCATCGGTCAACGTGCCATCGCTGCGCGGCTTGACGGCATCATCGCCTCAGCCCCTGCGCGTGCCGGCGATGAACTGCCAGCCGGTGCGGTACTGGCCACCCTCGAAGATCAGGATCTGTCGATCCAGCAGGCCCGCTGGTCAAGTGAACGTGATCGTCATGCCAAGGAATACGGCGATGCACTGGTCCGCAGGGAACGGGCAGGTGCCGGAATCGCACGTGCCCACATGCAGCAGGCGGAAGCCGAACTGGCCCTGATCACGGCGCAGATTGAACGCGCCACGCTACGTGCGCCGTTCGCCGGTGTGATCGTCAGCGGCGACTACTCGCAGCTGCTCGGCACTCCCATTGAACGTGGGCAGGTGATGTTTGAAATCGCGCCGGCCGGTACCCATCGTGTCATTGTTGAAGTGGACGAACGCGATATCGGCGCCATCACTCTCAATGCCAACGGCCACCTGCGTCTGACCGGGATGCCGAATGAGCGCCTGGCCATCCAGGTCACCCGCATTGACCCGGTGGCATCGGCTGCAGACGGCAACAACCGCTTCCGGGTGGAGGCACGTCTCAATGTCTCGCAAACCGCCATCCGCCCCGGCATGCAGGGTGTAGCCCGCTTCGACGCCGGTACCCACCCGCTGATCTGGACGTGGATGCACGACCTGGTCGCCGGTGTGCGGATCTGGTTCTGGCGGATGGGGCTGTGACCATGAGCGGAAAAAAGAACGGAAACAAGCAGGGAGCACCAACCAGCCCCTTGCAGGCACTGATGCATGCCCGGCCAAGACTGCAGCCACATGTGCGTGTGTATCCGCAGTCATTCCGCGGCACCCGCTGGACCCTTTTGCACAACACCGCCACACAACAGACACTGCGAGTGAACGAGGCTGCCTACCAGTGGCTGGCGCTGATGGATGGCCACTTCTCGGTCACCGAGTTGATCGAGGTCTCACGCAATCGTCTCGGGGCCGATGCGCCTGCGGCGGACGACCTCGCTGCGCTGGTGGTACAACTCGCTTCTGCGCGTTTCATCATCGACGGGTTGCCGGCAGAATTTCACGACGCATTACACCGCCGTTTCCAGGTTGAACGTCCCTGGTGGCAACACCCGGTACTGCACCCGACAGTAGTCCGGGTTCCACTCTTTGATCCGTCGCGCTGGCTGACCCGCGTTGACGGTGTCAGCCGCCGCATTTTTTCACCCACAGGGTTGACACTCTGGCTGGCGCTGCTGGTGGTGGGTGCCCTGACCGCGATCGGTGCCGCCGACGCCATCAGCGCTGGCCTGAATCCCGACATTCTGGAACCTGCATTCGTCCTCGGCTTTACCGCGGTCTTCATCATCGTCAAGGCGCTGCACGAGCTGGCACACGCACTTGCCCTCAAGGCCTGGGGTGGAACTGTCCGGGAGGTCGGCCTGTTGTTCATGTGGTTCTTTCCGTGCCCCTACGTCGATGCATCCGAATCAGCACTGCTGGCTGATCCACGCAAACGCGCCATCGTTGCCGCTGCGGGTATCCTCACGGAACTGCTGCTGGCGGCAATTGCCCTGTTTGTCTGGCTGGCGGCAGAACCGGGACTGGTTGATACGATCGCCTTCCAGGTGATGCTGGTCGGTGGCGTATCCAGCGTACTCATGAACGGCAATCCGTTGATGAAGTTCGACGCTTATTATGTGGTCGAAGACCTGTTGCAGATTCCCAACCTCGCCACCCGTGCCAATCGTTACTGGATGTACGCGCTGCAGAAGCATCTGCTCGGCAGCACAAGCGTGCGCAACCCTGTTACGGCTCCGGGTGAACGCCGCTGGTTCATCGTCTATGCACCGCTCGCCCTGGTCTGGCGCCTGGTGCTGTTGTCGACAATCGCATTGTTGTTCGCACAGGCGTGGCTGTTCATCGGCATCACGATCGCCATTCTGACCATCGGCATGCAGGTGGTGGCACCGCTGCTGCGTGGCGCACATTTCCTGCTGACAAGCGCGACGCTTGCCACCTGTCGCAGACGCGCCATCGCCGTACCGGCAACCGGAATCGTGCTGCTCGCAAGCCTGCTCGCCGGAGTACCGATGACCGCCACCACGGATACCGAAGGTGTGGTATGGACCTCCGAACAAGGCAGTGTATTCGTGGCGACTGATGGCTTCGTCGCCAGGTTGCTGGCGGCTCCGGACAGCCATGTGCAGATGGGGGCACCACTCATCAGCCTGGAGAACCCTGAACTGTCGGTACGCCGGGAACGCCTGAAATTACAGCGGCAAGGCGCTGAACTCGAGCGCCTGCAGGCGTTGTCCCGTTCCCGCGTCGAGTTCATGGCGCTGGCGGATACATTGCGCGCCATCGATGAAGAACTGCGGCAAATCGATACCCACTGGGCCGGCTTGACGGTGACCAGCCCGGTCACCGGTACCTTCATGCCTGTGCAGGGTGATCGCCTGCAGGGTCGTTACCTGCGCAAAGGTGAACTCATCGGTTATGTGCTGCCAGACAGTCCCAGGGTGATCAAGGTCGTGGTGGGTCAGGACGACATCGGCCTCATACGTGCGGGCGTCACACGCGCGCGAGTGCGTCTCGCCGAACGCCCCTGGATGGAATACCGCACCGGCGAGATCAGGCAGACACCTGCGGCTCAGTCGACCCTGCCGTCGCGTGCGCTCGGTGTTGCCGGTGGCGGCGAGATCCCCATCGATGCCAAAGACATCAACGGTCTCACGCCAGCTGAGCCGGTGTTCACGCTGGAGCTGCCCCTGCCTGCCGACGTTCGTGCACACGGTGTCGGCGGCCGGGCATTCGTCCGTCTCGATCATGATCGAAGACCCTTGGCGGCCCAGGTGGCCCGCCAACTGCGTCAGGTGTTCCTGACCCAACTTGGAATTTAACGATGACGACCAGGAATTCGTATCCTCGCTCGACCGGCTTCGGAATGCCGCGCACCTCAGGACTCACCACAGGACATCGCACGATTGGCTGGATGGGTCGGTTTTGTGCACGCCTGTCCGTATGTGTGTCGACCTTCGGCCTGTACGCCGGTGTCGCCCTCGCGGCCGTGCCCGACGGTATCCAGGGCGACGTACTTGATTGCATCGTTGAACCCAGCGTGGTGGTTGAACTCGGCGCGGCCACCCCTGGTGTGCTCGCACGTATCACGGCTGACCGTGCGGACGTGGTGCAAGCAGGCCAGTTGGTGGCTGAACTCGAGTCCGAAGTGGAACGTGCGGCGATGACCCTTGCGCAGGCGCGCGCCGGACTGACCACATCGGTCGAGCTGCGCAATACCAGCGTGCGCTTCGGGGAACGTCAGGAAGATCGCCGCCGTGAACTGATGGACAAACACCTGCTGCCAAAGGAAGACTTCGACCGTCTGCAGACCGAAGCTGAAATCGCGCGCCTGCAGGCCCGTGAAGCTGAGGATGAGCGCTACCTGGCACAACTCGAATATCGACGCGCCAAAGCCGCGCTGGAACGACGTCAGATTCGCAGTCCGGTCGCCGGGGTCATCGTCGAGCGATACCGGTCCGCTGGCGAATATGTCGAGGATCAGCCGGTGATGAAGATCGCCAACATCGACACACTGCACGTGGAAGTACTCGCACCGATGGACCTGCTGGGCAGTGTACGCACCGGCATGCTGGCGACGATCCATCTGCAACCTGCTGCACTTGGCACGCGCACAGCAACCGTCAAACGGGTCGATTCTGTGGCGGACGCGGCGAGTGGTACGTTCGGCATCCAGCTCGCGCTGGACAACCACGACCGGAAACTGCCCGGCGGCTTGCGCTGCACGGCCGAGATCCATCCGGCAATGTCTACACCGGAGGCGACACTCGCCACTACACCACACGCTGCAAAGACTCAGGCCGTCGCCGCACGCGCTGCAGAACCGGTACCGGCCCGCATGGCTGCCAAACCGGCCAGCAAGCCGCCAGCGACCACCAGAACGGCATCACCACCTGTGTCAACCACGCCGACGGCATCACCCCGTAAGACCGTCGCATCCATCGACACCCGCGGGACCGGATCAACGCAACACGTTACGCAGACCTCTCCACTGACCTGGAACAGATAACACGCGAGGCAGTCATGACGTGGATCGACAATTTGCGAATACTGATCAGTCGACGGCAGCCTGTGCCCCCACCTGGGCCGCTGCGAGGCGCCTTGATCGAAACGATGGAAAAGCGGGTATTGTTGTCCGCTGATCTGCCCGGACTGGACATCACCGCTCCCACAGCGCACGAACTTGAGCCGCAAAAGCTGGAAGCGCTGATGCAGGTACTCGCCCGGTCCATCAGCCCTGCGCACGACACCCCTGTCGCCAACGAATCAGAACAGGGGCATGGAGACGTCCCGGTTCCAGACTCATCGATCGAGGCGGTCACGCGTCTGCACCAGGATCATCTGGCAGCGCTCAATACACTGCTGAGCCGCCTCGATTTGCATGACCACAATTACGGGCTTGTTGCGCACACCAATGGCTTGGAAATTGCTGCCGATGTCCAGAGTCCTCGCGAAATCCGGATTGACCCCGACCTTCCTGTCGACTCCAGGACAAACTCTCATACGCTGGAAGAACAGGCTTCTGGGCTGACCGATCTGCTGGCTGCTGTGAATCTATCGGATGCCTGGCATTCAGATCGGTGGGAGCAGGCGAATTCCACGTTGCATCCGGCAGGACCCTGGTCGAGCGGCGAACTGCAACTTGTCCTGCGCGCACGCTCGCAGCTGTCTGATGCCGGTGGAGCCGAACTGCGGCCCATGTTTGAAAACAGTGGGCCGGTGACCGATCTGTCCGCCAGTTTCGTAACAGCCAGTACAACCGCACCCCGGCAGGAGATCCTGTTCATCTCTGCGAACGTTATCGACTACCAGCAGTTGCTCGACGGTATCAGTCCGAACGTCGAAGTGTATGTGCTGGACCCCGACCGGGACGGAATCGAACAGATGGCGGAAATTCTTGCAGGGCGTACGGGAATCGATGCCATCCATCTGGTTACCCACGGTGGCCAGGGAGCACTCTACGTAGGCACCGCGAGTCTTACTGCTGATTCAATGAGGGGTGAATACGCGGACGAACTCAGCGTGATCCGGCAATCCCTCAGCTCCGAAGCCGACCTGCTGATCTATGGATGCAACTTTGGCCAGGGCCTGCCGGGGGCGGAGGCCGTTATGCTGCTGGCCGAGCTCACCGGTGCCGATGTGGCGGCGAGCATCGACGCAACCGGCCATCAATTGCTGGGTGGCAACTGGGATCTCGAGTCACGATCCGGTCCGGTGGCAACAGAGGTTGCATTCAGTGAAGGGTTCCAGAACCAGTGGGTGTCGCTGCTGCCGACCTATCAGCAGTTCACCAACCACACCAGCGAAAACGAGATCAAGTCCGGCCAGGACTGGGGGCAGACCTTCACCCATACCAGCGGCACCGGCACCTACACCGTCAACGAGATCAGCCTCGCGCTGCGGCGTGACTCCGGCGCGCCGAATCAGACCGTTACCGTGACTCTACGCAGTGGCGGCTGGAATGGCACGATTATCGGTACCGCAACGATTGCATCGAGCAGCCTTACCACCAGTCTCGTTTTCGTCGACCTTGCCATCCCCGACGTGACGCTGAACGACGGCACCACCTACACCATACGTGTGTCCACCAACACCACTTCCGGCCAGGTGTACACCGGATTCAACTCAGCCGGAGGATACACCGGCGGGAATATGCTCAGCTCGACCGGTTCGGCGCTCAGCGGCGAGGACATGGGGTTCAAGGTCGGATATGTCAGCATCAACTCCGCACCCGTGCTCGACAATACGAAAAGTCCGGTGCTCAGCGCCATCAACGAAGATGCCGGAGCACCCTCGGGGGCTGTTGGCACTCTGGTCTCGGCGCTGGTCGATTTTGCCTCACCCTCAGGCCAGGTCGACAACGTCACCGACAGCGATTCCGGCGCGTTGCTCGGCATCGCCATCACCGCTGCCAACACCACGAACGGTACCTGGTGGTACTCAGCCAACGGCGGTACCAACTGGAATGCACTCGGCGCGGTGAGCATTAGTTCTGCACGGCTGCTGGCAGCCGACAACGACAATCGCCTGTATTTCCAGCCTGGCGCGAACTACAACGGGACCATGGCAGCCGCACTGACGTTTCATGCCTGGGACCGTTCAGGCAGCGAAACCGACGGTAGCCTTTCAACAATCGTCCGAACCGATACGGTATTGGACACCGTGAGCAGCGCTTCGTATTCGAATAACAATGGCACGGTGAATTGGGCCAGCAGTTGGGTCGAAGTTGACGCCGGCGGCAGTGGCCCGACCAGCGGCGACATTGACATCACTTCGGGATACATGCGCTTCAAACCGGTCACCATCGGCAACTCCATGACCCGCCAGGTCAATCTCACCGGGGCCTCCAGCGCGACATTTACATTTGAAATGCCATTCAACTCTCTTGGATCAGGTCAGGTTCTGGTTCAGGTTTCCAACAACGGTGGATCGAGTTTTACAACGCTGGACACATTTACCAGCAGCACGGCGTTGGGTACTCACACCTACGATATTTCCGGGTATATCTCTTCGAATACACAGATTCGTTTTTACGCAAGTGCGACGAACGCTTCCGGAATGCGAATCGATGACGTACAGATTGAATACGATGTTCTTGGCGGCGGCAAGAGTCCGTTTTCCACCGCCAGCGATACCATCAGCCTGACTGTCAACCCGGTAGCAGACACTCCGTCAATCACCAACGCTACGACCAATGAAGACACACAATCGTCTTCGGGTCTGGTGATCTCGCGCAACGCCGCGGATGGTTCGGAGGTCACACACTTCAAGGTCACAGGCATCACCAACGGCACGCTGTACAAGAACGATGGCACGACACAGATCACCGATGGCAGTTTCATCACCTTTGCCGAAGGAAACGCCGGCCTGAAGTTCACGCCTGCTACCAACTTCAACGGCAGTGGCAGCTTCGTCGCGCAGGGCTCGACGTCGAATGGCGATGCCGGCCTCGGCGGCAGCACCGTGAGTGCAGCGATCACTGTTTCTGCCATCAACGATGCACCGGTAATGTCCGCCACCGATGGCACCACCCTCGCCTATACCGAGAATGGTGCAGCTACCATCATCTCCGCAAGTGTTGCCCTCGCCGATGTCGATGACACCAACCTCGAGTCCGCCGTGGTCCAGTTCACCGGCAACTATGCCGACGGCCAGGACGTGCTCGCGTTCACCAACCAGAACGGCATCAGCGGTTCATGGAATGCCGCCACCGGCACATTGACGCTGACTGGCTCTGCTCCGGTTGCCCAGTATCAAACTGCGCTGCGCTCTGTCACCTACATCAACACCAGCGAACTGCCGAATACGACCAACCGTACCGTCAGCTTCACCGTCAATGATGGCAGTGTCGACTCCAATACCCAGGCACGAACAGTCAGTGTCGCGTCGGTCAATGACAACCCCGCCAACGCAGGGTCATTACCGTCCGACATCAGCGTGACGGAAGACGTTGCCAGCAACGTCGACCTCTCGACGCTAACGCTCGCCGATGTCGACCACAACGGCGGCAACCTCACCGTCACGCTGGCCACCTCAACCGGTGGCAACCTCACCGCCACCACAGGGGGAGGTGTGACCGTAGCCGGCACCGGATCAGCCACCATTACCCTGACCGGTACCCTGGCGGCACTGAACACGTATCTCGATACCGC
>JAYSTS010000407.1:0-29221 GCA_043719475.1 Gammaproteobacteria bacterium
CATGTCCCAAGGCTGCAGCCACGGCGGTGGTGTACGATTGGGACATGGCCGGACTGATTCCCCAATCGTTTATCAATGATCTGATTGCTCGGGTCGATATCGTCGATCTCATTGATCGTCGTGTTCGACTCAAAAAAGCAGGCAAGGATTACAAGGCCTGCTGTCCTTTCCATGAAGAAAAGACACCGTCCTTCACCGTCAGTCAGCAGAAGCAGATGTTCCACTGTTTCGGCTGTGGCATCAGCGGATCGGTCTTGTCGTTTCTGATGGAATATGACCGTCTGGAGTTTGTGCCGGCGGTGGAGGCATTGGCTGCGATCGTCGGCGTCGAAGTGCAACGCGAAAACGCTGGCTCTGCACCAGAGAGAAGCGATGGGCATCTGTATGCAGTGATGGACAAGGCGGATCAATTCTTTCGCAGTGCGCTGAAAGATCATTCGGTGGCCATTGACTACCTCAAGGCACGCGGTGTGGCCGGAATCACCGCGCGTGACTTCTGTATCGGGTTTGCTCCACCTGGCTGGAACTCCATCGCGGCCGCGTTACCTGAGGTTCCGGAAACGCAGTTACTCGAACTCGGGTTGCTTACCCGCAATGACAATGGTCGTGTCTACGACAAGTTCCGGGAACGAATCATGTTTCCGATTCGTGATACGCGTGGCCGAGTCGTCGGATTCGGTGGTCGGATCATTGGCGCGGTGGATGGCCCCAAGTATCTCAACTCACCGGAAACACCGATTTTCCACAAAGGTCAGGAGCTCTACGGTTTATACGAAGCGCGCAAGAGCGTGCGCAAACTCGAACGATTGATCGTTGTCGAGGGATATCTCGATGTCGTGTCCATGGCGCAGGCAGGTATTCCCACCTGTGTTGCAGCGCTTGGCACTGCAATCTCCACCGAGCAGATGCGCAAGCTCTTTCGGTCCGTGGATGAAGTTGTCTGCTGTTTCGATGGCGATCGGGCAGGACGCCAGGCGGCCTGGCGCGCGCTCGAGGCGTCACTGCCGGTAATCTCGGACGGCAAGCGGCTGCAGTTTGTCTTCCTGCCTGATACGGAAGATCCGGACAGCTTTGTACGTAAACACGGCAAGGAAGCGTTCCTTCAACAACTTCAGGGCGCAACGCCCGTGGTCGAGTATTTATTTTCCACGCTCGCTCAGGGTTTGAATCTCGTTAGCATCGATGATCGGGCGAAGCTGGCAGGATTGGCCATGCCACACATCGAAAAGGTGCAGGAAGGAATCCTGAGGCAGATGATGCTGGATCATCTGGTTCGCCTGACGGGAACACACGCAGGAGTTTCAGTGCTGCCTTCGCGCCCAGTCCCGGAGCGCGTCGGTGCTCGACGTCCCTCGCAGTCTCGATTGGAAGAGCGATTGCTGGCAATCCTGCTGCGTTATCCGCAAGTCGCACTGCGCATCGTGGACGACGATGTACCAACCGAAGTGGGCAGTGATGCCCTGCCGGTGATGCTCAGGTATGCACGGGCCAATCCTGACGCGATGACTGATGAATTGCTGGCGATGAGAGCTGGGCAGGCGGACTACGACAACCTTATCCGTCTCGCGTCAAAACCCTTGGTGGTCGAAAATGATGAACGGTTGATCGCAACTGAGTTTCGAGAGGGGCTCAAGCGCCTGACGGAGCTTGGTCGACGGGGCGAGCGTCGAGCGATTCTGGTGTCCATGCAGGCAGATCCAAACCGCGAGTACCTTAGTGCGTTGGTCAAATCGCGCCGCCAGACTGGCATGAAATCCGAACTTCCTGAAGAGCCGGCGTGAAAGCAGAACCAGCTGGCGCCTGATCTAAGGATCCTGCGAACAAGTCGCTCCTGCGACTTGTTCAGAGCTTCCCAAAGGCTAAATCGGGCAAATTTGAGCGACTGCCTTGCTTGTGGAACGGCGGGGTGACTACAATACCCCGCTGCGCCGGGCCATGGCACAAGTACCTTCAGGCAGAGCCTTCCATTGAGAAGTGCATTCACATAAGCCAGGTAAACGCTCCAATCGCGCCCGCCTTCAAGGTATGCCCAAAGGGTATGTCTCGAAGGCGCCTGTGCGTTCTGTTCTCAAAAAATATTTTTTTCGACCTAACTGAGGTGCCATGAGTAATCCTACAGTCAGTTCACAGCAGTCGCGATTGAAGGAGTTGATCGCCAAAGGCAAAGAGCAGGGCTACCTGACTTACGCCGAAGTTAACGACCATCTGCCTGATGACATTTCCGATCCTGAGCAGATTGAAGACATCATCCGCATGATCAATGACATGGGGATCACGGTTTATGAAGTCGCTCCCGATGCCGATGAGTTGCTCACGTCCGAAGAAAATACTGCGGATGAACTGGCCGCGGAAGAAGCGGCTGCTGCACTCGCGGCTGTCGAAACTGAGGCTGGACGAACCACTGATCCCGTGCGGATGTATATGCGGGAGATGGGTACGGTGGAACTGCTCACCCGTCAGGGTGAAATCATCATCGCGAAGCGAATCGAAGAAGGCATCCGGGATGTCCTGTCTGCGGTTTCGCATTACCCGGGCACAGTGGACCTGTTACTCAACACCTATGCCGAAGTCAGCGAAGAAAACAAACTGAGTGACCTGCTGATCGGTTATCTCGATCCTACCGATGATGTACCGGAAGCGGCGCAAGTGATTCCCGCAGTAGCACTGGCAGAGCCTGCAGTTCCAGGCGAAGAAGAAGAGGAAGTAGAAAAAGGTCCGGATCCGATCGAGGCCAAACGTCGCTTCACGATTCTCAAGAAACAATGGGCGAAAACGCAGAAGGTCATCAAAGAGCAGGGTGCGGAAAGCAAGGCAGCGCGCGAGCAGATGAAGCAGCTGGCGCTGGATTTCTCGCCTTTCAAGCTGGTGCCACGTCATTTCGACGAGATTGTCGACATGCCGCGACAAGGGCTTGCGGTGGTGCGCAAGTACGAACGCGCGATCATGACGTTGTGTGTCCGGCAAGCAGGCGTGCCGAGAGAAGTGTTTCGTCGGGCCTACATCGGCAACGAAACCAGCGCTGCCTGGATCAACAAACTCGCCAAGGCGAAAAAAGACTACTCATCACGCATCGAGTTGTACCGCGAAGAAATTCTGCGCGCTCAGAAACGTCTGAAGACCGTCACCAAGGACACTGGACTGTCGATCTCGCAGATCAAGGACATCAACCGCGACATGTCCATGGGTGAGGCGAAAGCACGCCGTGCCAAAAAAGACATGGTGGAAGCCAACCTGCGTCTGGTGATTTCCATCGCCAAGAAGTACACCAATCGTGGTCTGCAGTTCCTTGATCTCATCCAGGAAGGCAATATTGGCCTGATGAAGGCGGTCGACAAGTTCGAATATCGTCGCGGGTACAAATTCTCCACCTATGCAACCTGGTGGATTCGACAAGCGATCACACGCTCGATTGCGGACCAGGCGCGGACGATTCGAATTCCGGTACACATGATCGAAACCATCAACAAACTGAATCGGGTCAGCCGACAGATGTTGCAGGAGATGGGTCGGGAACCGACGCCTGAAGAGCTTGGTCAGCGCATGGAAATGCCCGAGGACAAGGTTCGGCGTGTTCTCAAGATTGCCAAAGAGCCAATCTCTATGGAGACGCCGATTGGTGACGACGAAGATTCCCATTTAGGCGACTTCATCGAGGACAGTACCATCGGTTCGCCGATTGAGCTGGCCACTGGAGAAGGCCTGCGCGAGGCAACCCGGGAGGTTCTTGCCGGCCTCACCGCGCGAGAAGCAAAGGTCCTGCGCATGCGGTTTGGCATCGACATGAATACCGACCATACGCTTGAAGAAGTCGGCAAGCAGTTCGACGTGACGCGTGAACGCATTCGCCAGATCGAAGCCAAGGCACTGCGCAAGCTGCGGCATCCTAGTCGTTCGGAGCATCTGCGCAGTTTCCTCGACGAATGGACAGAGTCAGGTCGGCGACGTTGATGGTTGATGGTTGATCAAAGAGACCCGCCAGTCTGCAAATTTGTTAGGTTTTTGTTAGTCTGGGCGGGCGACAAACCGGCGCGCACCAAGCGTCGGTGAATTGAGTTTCGGGCCTATAGCTCAGTTGGTTAGAGCAGTGGACTCATCAAAATGGTGCGCTCACGATCGAAAGGCGTGAGATGAACGGGATGAATTCAGGGAAACCGTCGTGGTCGAAAGGCAACACGGCAATCCTGAGCCAAGCCGGTGGTACACCGCCGGAAGGTGCAGAGACTACCTGAGGGTTGTTGTTGGAGAAATCCGGCAAACGAGTACCCTTGATAACAGGCAAGAGCGTCCCGCACCCACAGCGATTCGTCGCCGGGTGATGAGATAGTCCGCTCCTGATGGAAACATCAGGATCAAGTGAATCCATTGGTCCCAGGTTCGAGTCCTGGTGGGCCCACCACATCGAATACTCCGTCATGCGAATGGACGGGGTTACGGATCCGGGAGCTTCGACGACGATCATGCAGGTCAGATCGCATGCCTGAATTCAGCTTTCGTCCTCGTGACCGTATAGAACTCATTGGTTGGCTGTTGCTGGTCTGTTTTGCAGCAGTAGTGCTGCTTTCGTCCCAGAGCGCGGCGAGCTTCTTTACTTATCTGCTAACCCTTCTGGTTCTCTCGAGTTATCGAATCTGGTTCGATCTTGCGCGAAACGAACTCTTCATTCTGGTAGTCGGCCTGCTGTTATACCTTTCGTTATCGGTGTTCTGGTCAGAGCCATGGACGTGGCGGGACTTTGGCTCAATGTTGGTTCGAACATTGCTGGTGTGCGCCTTCATCATCGGTATGGCGTTGGTTCAGTTGCGGGGACAGGTCCAGCTCTGGCTGCGTCGTGTCATGGTGCTCGTTGGCGGAGGAGCCGTGATTGTTGCGGTAGTTAACTATCTGACCTGGCCACCGGAAGGTGGTCGTCTGAACGGACTCGGACAACTGGACACCCATGTTGTCGCCGCGTTGGTGTACGGCTTTGTCTCCATACTGGCGTTGCAGGCCTGCTTGCGTGAAACCACCTTGCTGTGGCGCATTCCGGCCGGATTGACCATTCTGATATCGACGTATGCAATCTATGCGTCCGATTCGCGTAATGCCTGGGTGAGTTATGCCCTTGGTTTCTGCGTGCTGCTGCTTGCTGAGAAAATTCGGGATCGGGATCTGTTTCGCAGCGGTGTGATGATGGTTGGAGTGCTGGCTGGAATTACCCTCATCTTTCTGTTTGTGAATGAGACCACGCAATCGCTGCTGTTGCCACGGGGAACCAGTTTTCGGCCTGAGATCTGGGATCAGGCGATATCCCGAATCTTCGATGGCCATGCCTGGTTTGGTCTGGGTATCAACACAGAAAACAACTTTCTGGTCTTTGAATCGGTCATCCTGCATCCGCACAACCTCTATTTGTCAGTGTTATACCAGGGTGGATTCGTGGCACTCGGGATGTTCTTGCTGGTGCTGTGGAGAACGCTGCACGAGTTGCTGCTCGCCTATGAGGATGCGGATGCAAAGCTGGCACTGGGAGTACTTGGTTTGGCGCTACCTGCCTACATGCTGGATGGCCACGAGCTCCTCGATAAAATCGGTTCCACGTGGTTTTTGATCTGGTTGCCGGTTGCCATCGCCGTTGGATTGCGCTGGTCTCGCGCCCTGCAAAAACATTGAGTCTCTTTATGGTGTGCCGAGCATTGCATGCTCGGTGGCCTAGAATTTCATGAGCGACGCCGACAGGTTTTCGAGGTCCACGATACCCACGGCGTTGTAGCCGGCCAGGTGACCTGCGCACTCACCGGGATTGAAAATCAGGCGGCGGCCTTGTTGTTCATGTCGATACAGATGGGTGTGTCCGTGCAGGACCAGCTCATGGTGATCAGCAAGCACTCCACGCATTTCGAGCGGATCGTGCACTACCAGGATCGAGCGTTCAAACCACCTCAGCTGCAGCGGGGGTTCGCAGAAAATGAACCCCAACTGTGTTGCGCGCGCAGCCAATTCTAGTCGCTCTCCTTGGTCGTTGTTTCCCCAGACGCCGTACATGGGCATCGACAAATTGGTGAGCGCGTCGAGTGTCTTCGGCTGTGAGATGTCCCCAGTGTGGATGACTCGCTCGACACCAGATTCATTGAATAGCTCAACGATTCGCCTGACATTTTTTAGATTGTTGTGCGTATCGCCAACAATACCGATTCTCATGATGACTTTCCGAGCGGATGGAAAAACGCCGGGACTGTGCCCGGCGTTTTCAATGGCTGCGAACTGCGTTCAAAGCTTTTCGAGGATGTGAATGCCGCAGGCGCTACCGAGCCCAATGACGTGAGTCATGCCGATACGAGCGCCTTCAACCTGGCGTTTGCCGGCTTCACCGCGCAGATGGGTGGTGACTTCGTAGATGTTGGCGATTCCCGTGGCGCCTAGCGGGTGTCCTTTCGACAACAAGCCACCAGACACGTTCACGGGGATGCGCCCGCCTAGAGCGACCTGACCTTCGTCTATCATCCGACCTGCTTCGCCGGGGCCACACAGACCAAGGTTTTCATAATGCAGGATTTCTGCGGTGGCAAAGCAATCGTGCAATTCAACGAGGTCAATGTCATCGGCGCCAAGCCCGGCCATCTCATAGGCTTTTTTTGCCGCCAGTCGTGTACATGAATTGACGTCTGGCATAACCAGGTCGCGCTCCTGCCAGGGATCTGATGTCAGCACTGATGCGCGCACTTTCACAGCGCGCTTCATGAGTCCCAGCTCGCGGGCTTTTTTCTCGGAACAGATGACTGCCGCTGCCGACCCATCGACGTTGACCGAACACATCAGCTTCGTGTTTGGATAGGAAATCATCTCGGCATTCATCACCACTTCGAGCGGTGTTTCGATCTGATACATCGCCTTCGGGTTCAACGTGCTGTGATGGTGATTTTTTACGGAAACCTTGGCGAACTGCGCAAAGGTGGTGCCGTACTTACGTGTGTGTTCAAGACCGGCTTCGGCGAATACCGATGGCATGGTACCGGAGCCAAGCAATCCTTCGCGGGAGATGCCGCTGCCACCACCAGCGCCACCGAGCAGACCTTTACCCATCTGCTCGACGCCCACCGCGAGGACCAGGTCATAGAGTCCTGCCTTGACCGCTGCCCAACCTTCCCGAAAAGCAGTCGCGCCCGTTGCGCAGGCATTCGCGACATTGACAACGGGGATTCCGGTTTGGCCGATTTCCTGCAGGATTCGCTGGCCAACCATGCCACTCGCCTGGCCGAGGTTGCCGCAATACAGTGCTTCCATGTCATGGATCGTCAATCCGCAATCGTCCAATGCCAGCAGTGCCGCTTGTGCGCCAATCTGCGGTACGGTTTTGTCCGGGAAACGCCCGAACTTGATCATGTCTACGCCAACGACATATGCATCACTCATGACTTTCGTCTCCTCATGCGCTTTTGGGTTGGAAGAAGTAAGAAATATACGAGTTACCTTCGCGATCCTTTCGACCTAGCGCATCTGCGTAAACCACTTCGACCGGCATATCAAAAACGATGCTCTGTGGATCCGGATCGACGTTGATCAGGTTGCCCTTCAACGCCGTGCCATCGTCCAGGTCAACGATTGCACTGATGTAAGGCACCGCGATGCCAGGGAAAGATCGGTGGACGATCGAATAGGAGTAGAGTTTGCCCGAGTTTGGGAGCCGCTTCGGGGCCATCTGGTCCCGAGCGCCACACTTCGAACACGCTTGCCGGACGCCCAGGAAAGTGGCTTTACAGGCACCGCACTGGAAACCCTCGAGGTAAGGATCTCCATTGTCCGGGATCTTGAGATAACTAACGGCTGGTAGTGGCTTGTTGCTCACCCGACTCCCCCTGTTCTTTTTGTTGATGACCGTTTGGCGACTGACCTCGATCGGAAACTATACTCCCACCGAGGCGAAGCGTTAAGACGCACTTTCTGGAGCGTCGATGCTACTGTGACCAGACGGTAAATGTGGAGGCCGCACATGCGATCAGTCAAGGTCAAAGACTATATGGCCAAGCAGCTGGTAACGCTAAGGGCAGATATCAGCGCGATCGAAGCCATGCGATTGTTCCTCCAGAAAGGGATTTCAGGGGCGCCCGTGGTCGGTAACAAGGGTGAACTCATTGGGGTGTTGTCCGAAGCCGATCTCATGCAGGTCGTCATCCAGGACAGCTACTACGATGAGAACGCAGGAATAGTGGCTGATTTCATGAAGTTTCCAGTGGATACCGTTGATGCCAATGAAGACATTTATAGTGTCGCCGAACGGTTCATTCGTGAGGGGCGCCGCCGTTATCCGGTACTGGATAACGGCAATTTGATTGGACAGATCAGCCGACGTGACATTTTGCGTGCGGTGGAAGATTTCCTGCAGAGGCAGTGACGGGGTAAGCAGTGATGGCGTCAGGTGCTTCGCAACAAATCGGTCAGCAGTTCGTTGACCGTCTTTGGATTGGCCGTGCCCTTGGTTTTTTGCATAATCTGACCGACAAAAAAGCCCAGCATCTTGGTTTTACCGGCCCTGAACTGCGCGGCTTGTTCGGGATTCCCGTCGATCACCGCCCGCACGATGACCTCAAGCGCTGCACGATCATCCATCTGGCGCAGACCTGAACTCTCGATGATCGCATCGACGTCGCGCGATGCATTCTCATCCGACTGATGCCAGAGTTTTTCAAACACGCTCTTCGCAGTTTTAGAGGACAGCGTGTTATCGCTGATGCGGATGATCAGCTGGCCGAGCTGTTCTGCACGCACCGGACACCGTGTGATGTCGAGTTCGTTTTCGTTGAGAACAGCGGATACTTCGTTGATGAGCCAGTTCGCAATCAACCTGGCGTCGGCTCCGGTTTGCATCGCTGCTTCAAAGTAGCGAGCAATATCTGGATCTTCGGCGATGCTGGAAGCCAGGGCATCGGGGAGGGCAAAGCGCTCGATGTAACGTCGCCGACGACCTGCTGGCAGCTCAGGCATGGTCTGGCGAACACTATCAAGATAGGCAGCGTCGACCACAACCGGCAACAGATCAGGGTCGGGAAAATAGCGGTAGTCGTCGGAACTTTCCTTGACACGCATCACCCTGGTTTCGTTTTGGTCGGCATCGTACAGACGTGTTTCCTGACGAATCCGGCCACCGCTTTCGAGTACATCGATCTGTCGCTCGATTTCATAATTGATAGCGCGTTCAACGAACCGGAAGGAATTGATGTTCTTGGTTTCGGTGCGTACGCCAAACTGCACTTCGCCAACTGGGCGAACGGAAACGTTGGCATCGCAGCGCATGCTGCCTTCCTGCAATTGCCCATCGCAGATGCCAAGACTGCGCACCAGATAATACAGCGCACGAAAGTACGCCGCGGCATCGGCTGCGTTACGCAGGTCTGGTTCGGAAACGACTTCCAGCAGGGGTGTGCCTGCTCGATTGAGATCGATCCCACTTTGTCCGGGAAAAGCGTCATGAATCGACTTCCCGGCGTCTTCTTCCAGGTGAGCACGTGTGATGCGAATGCTCATCGGCTCGCCCTTGGCGTTCTTGAACTCAAGCTTGCCGTTACCGACGATCGGATGAGCGAACTGACTGATCTGATAGCCCTTGGGCAGATCGGGGTAGAAGTAATTCTTCCGTTCGAAGATGCTGGTCTCATGGATTTTGGCGTCGATGGCAAGCCCGAACATCACGGCCATGCGCACCGCTTGCGCGTTGAGTACCGGTAACGTCCCGGGAAAACCAAGGTCAACCGGGCAGGCCTGACTGTTCGGCGCTGCACCGAACGCAGTGGGCGCTGTCGAGAAAATCTTGCTGCGTGTGGCCAGTTGTACATGCACTTCCAGGCCGATAACCGCTTCCCACTGACCCATCAGAATCCCTCCGGATGTCGCTGGTGCCAATCGGTGACAAGCTGATAAGCAGCGCCTGCCGCGAGTAACACATCTTCACGAAAGTGCGGCGCGATGAGCTGCATGCCATACGGCAGACCGGCGATTTCCCCGCACGGAATCGTTAGCGCCGGTAAACCAGCAAGGCTGATCGGCACGGTATAGATGTCCTGCTGGTACATGGCCACCGGATCCTGGGTCAGTTCGTTGCGTTTGAATGCGGGGCCGGGTGTGGTTGGTGCCAGCAGGATATCCACGTCGTTGAATGCGGCAAGAAAGTCCTGCTGGATCAGGCGGCGAATTCGCTGGGCTTTCTGGTAGTAAGCCTCGAAGTAGCCCACCGATAGGGCGTACGTGCCGGTCAGGATGCGGCGTTTCACTTCCGCGCCAAACCCTTCTGAGCGGGACTTCACATACAGTTCGCGCAGACTCGTTGCCGATTCGGACCGATGACCAAATCGCAGTCCGTCAAAACGCGACAGGTTCGCGGAGGCTTCGGCGCCTGAGAGAACATAGTAGGCGGCCACGGCAGCATCAGTATGTGGCAGAGACACTTCACGAACTCTAAAACCCAGGCGTTCGAATTCAACCCGGGCAGCATCGAGCAGCACTGCGCCGTCGCCAAGATGTTCGAAATATTCACGTGGCAGGCCGATCGTCGGCGTCTGTGGGAGTTTCGGCAGAACGCCTTGTTTAAGCGCGGCGAACCAAGGCTCCTCGTTATCGATGCTTGTGGAGTCTGCCGGATCAAACCCGCCCATGTAGCCGAGCAGGAGCGCCAGGTCTTCGACTGAGCGGGCCATCGGCCCACCCTGATCAAGGCTGGATGCAAACGCGATCATTCCGTAACGGGATACCCGTCCGTAGGTTGGCTTCAACCCGGCGATACCGCAAAAGGATGCCGGTTGGCGAATCGAACCGCCGGTGTCGGTCCCCAACGCCCAGGGCGAGAGATCAGCTGCCACTGCGGCTGCACTGCCACCCGACGATCCACCGGGCACGCGCTGGGTGTCCCAGGGATTGCTGACGGCGCCAAAACTAGACGACTCATTGCTGGACCCCATGGCGAATTCATCCATGTTGGTCTTGCCAAGGATGACGGCCCCGGCATTCGCGAGGCGCGCGGTGACCGTGGACTCATAAGGCGCGATGAAGTTATCCAGCATGCGCGAGCCACAGGTGGTGAGTATTCCCTGAGTACAGAAAATGTCCTTGCACGCGTAGGGCAGTCCGGTCAGCAAACTGGCTTCGCCACGCTTTCGAGAGACATCCGCCGCGTGCGCGGCGCGCATCGCCTGGTCCGTGGCCACGGTGATGAAGGCATTCAAGCCTGGATTGTGTGCTTCGATGCGCCGCAGATAGTGCTGGGTCAGTTCGACGCTCGACAAGTTGCCTGCCGCAAGTTCGCGACCAAGTTTTGTTGCCGAGAGGAAGGTGAGATCAGTCATCAGTGTCGGACACGGTCAGGTGGCGCATGGTTAGGCTTGTCTGGGTTATTCGATCACACGGGGAACGACGTAATAACCTGCGTTCACACTCGCGGTTGTGCTCTGCATGAGGTCACGGTCGATGTTCGGGTCTGCAGCGTCCTCGCGCAATCGCTGACGTGCGTCCAGCGGATTGGCCATTGGCAGCACACCTTCGGTATCGACAGCCTGCATCTGGTCGATCATCTTGATGATGCCTTCAAGGTCCCGCGCAGCAAGCGTTCGCTCGGCCTCCGGCAGCTCCAGAGCAGCCAGGAAGAGCAGATGATCGAGATCAATACCGGGCATACACGACGGACTGTAAAAAACGGGCCGGAAAGCCTAATTGATTGAAACTGGTTTGGCCATTAGAGTTGCGCACGCCATCCGGCTTTGCACCCCTTCGCTGCAGTAGTTTCTTCCGAACTCAAAAGCAGCAAACGAGCGACAGCACAATCATGTTCAAGTTCATTCGCGGGTTGTTCTCGCGTGATATCGCCATCGATCTTGGCACTGCCAACACGCTCATCTATGTACGCAATCAGGGCATCGTACTGAACGAACCCTCGGTGGTTGCGATTCGCACACAGGGTAATCAGAAGACTGTCGCTGCAGTTGGCCTCGACGCCAAGCGCATGCTCGGTCGGACCCCTGGCAACATCACGGCTATTCGACCGTTGCGGGATGGCGTCATCGCCGATTTCCTGGTGACGGAAAAGATGCTGAAGTACTTCATTGCGAAAGTTCATGAAAACTCGTTCATCAGGCCAAGCCCGCGGGTGCTGGTTGGTGTGCCCTGCAAGTCGACCGAAGTTGAACGACGGGCGATCCGCGAGAGCGCTCTATCTGCTGGTGCACGCGATGTACGGTTGATCGAGGAGCCCATGGCCGCAGCCATCGGCGCGGGTCTGCCTGTGCATGAGGCGATCGGTACCATGGTGGTCGACATCGGCGGTGGTACAACCGAAATTGCCATCATCTCCCTCAATGGTGTCGTGTACTCCGACACCATCCGCGTTGGCGGCGATCGATTTGATGAGGCCATAGTTGCCTATGTGCGGCGTAGCCAGGGCAGCCTGATCGGTGAAGCGACGGCTGAGCGGATCAAACAAGAGATCGGTGCCGCCTACCCGCAGAAGGACGTGCTCGAAATCGATGTTCGCGGTCGCAACCTGGCCGAGGGTGTACCTCGCGCATTCACACTCAACAGCAATGAAATTCTGGAAGCGCTTCAGGAGCCATTGTCGATGATCGTCCAGGGCGTGAAGTCCGCGCTCGAACAATGTCCCCCGGAGCTCGCCTCCGATATCGCGGAGACGGGATTTGTGCTGACCGGGGGTGGTGCGTTGTTGCGTGACCTGGATACCTTGCTGTCCGAGGAGACCGGGCTGCCGGTCATCGTTGCCGAGGATCCGCTGACCTGCGTAGCGCGTGGTGGTGGCAAGGCCCTTGAGATGATGGAGCTGCTGGGTAATTCAAACCTGTTCTCCGGCGAATAACTCATGGCGGCGATCATGATCGCTGCATGGAATCGTTGCGGAGGACCATATTAAGGCGCTCTTTGTTCGCGAGTCCGGAGCAGGATACCTGTTGCTTGCGCTGGTCATTGTCTCGATGCTGCTGATCGGTCTCACTCAAGCGACCCGTTTGCTGGACCCGGTCCGGGGATGGCTGTTGACGCTGCTGACACCGGTGACGGTGATCGCTGAATCTCCCTGGCTGCTGGGCCGCAGCCTGTCGCAGACGATGGCGACGCGTGAACAGATCGTTGATCGAAACGGAGTACTCGAGCGCGAGAACCTCGAGCTTTCCCATCTGGCACAGCAGTACCGTGTGTTGCGGGCTGAAAATGACCGGTTGCTGGCACTGGTGGGAAGTCGTTCGCGATTGCCAGCGGAGGTACTGGCAGCGGAAATCATCGGGGTGGTACCTACCGTCAACACGCTGCAAGTCATTCTTGACAAGGGTGTGGACGCAGGTGTTACCGAAGGCAGCGCCGTCATCGATTCGGAGGGTTTGTTCGGGCAAGTCATCGAACTGGGTCAGTTTACCAGTCGTGTCCTGCTGGTCGCAGACAAGGACCACGCGGTACCCGTCGAGGTCAATCGAAACGCAGTTCGCAGTGTTGCCGGCGGCAGTGGTCGTATCGACCGACTTGAGCTTGAGTTTGTCCCCGTAACCACCGACATCAAGGTTGGCGATCTGTTGGTGACCTCTGGCCTGGGTGGCCGTTTCCCGCGCGGTTATCCGGTAGGTACGGTTCAAGAAGTGAGCATTGATCCCAACGCCAGCTTTGCTGTCGTCACTGTGCTACCGGCTGCGCAACTGGATCGCTCCAGGCATGTGCTGGTTGTGGTTGGAGAGCCCACCCCAACCACTTTGCAGCATGCCGTAGTCCCCGCAGAGGCAGGTGCGAACGGGGCACCGAAGACCGGCCCAAAGACCGACGATGGTCCCGCAGATGCAGCCACCAGCAATTCCGCGCCTGCCGCAGCAGCCGGGAGTGTGGAATGAACCCGTTCCGTGGCGGTTGGTTCATTGCCCTTACGTTGTTCGTCGCGCTGGTGCTGACCGTACTGCATCTGCCTGAATGGCTACCGCAGTGGCTGGGCTGGTTTCGGCCACACTGGACTGTGGTGTTTGTGTTTTTCTGGGTACTGCATCTGCCGCACCGGCTAGGTTTGATCTGGGCCTGGGCGCTGGGACTGCTCGTTGATGTGTTGCTCGCCGATCCGCTCGGACTCAACGCAATGATTCTGGCTGCGGTGACCTATGTCACCTGGAATCTCTACGAACGGCTGCGCATGTACTCTCTCGTGCAGCAATGTGTGGTCGTCTTTGCTCTGGCGGGTCTCGCGGAACTGGTGCGGGCCATTGCCCACCTGGTTCTGGCAGGTCGAGAGGTGTCGCTTGGTATTGTGGCTTGTGCACTGGTCAGCGCGATGGTCTGGCCTTTTGCCAACGCGCTCCTGCAACGGCTACAACAGCAGTTCCGTGTAGAGTAGGGGCCTCCACAGAGCGCGACGATAAGTTCGTTTGTGGCCCTGATCAGAAACGTAGTACCCATGTAGTAGTCATGTTCAACCTTGTTCTGGCATCAAGTTCACCTCGCCGCGCCGAATTGCTTCGGCAACTCAAGCTCGAATTTTCCACTCGCGTCGTTGAAGTCGACGAAACGCCAATGCAGCACGAGAGGCCTGAACCGTATGTGCGCCGTTTGGCGCAAGCCAAGGCGCTTGCAGTGTTGCCACTTGTTGCGAGTGACACGCTGGTGCTGGGTGCTGATACGGTGGTGAGTTGTTTGGATGAGCTACTGACGAAGCCGCTGGATGCGGAACACAATCGCCAAATGCTTGGTCGTCTGTCGGGCCGATCCCATGAAGTGTTTACCGGGATCTGTATCGCCAGTGGGTCGAACTGCCTGACGGAGGTCGTTCGCACCGAAGTCGAATTCGTGGTTATTGACGATGCTGCCCTGCGAGGTTATGTCCGCAGTGGCGAGGGCAGTGACAAGGCCGGTGGGTATGCGGTCCAGGGAATCGGTGGAATATTCGTCAAACGGCTGGTCGGGAGTTACAGTGCAGTAGTCGGGTTACCACTAGCGGAGACGGAGTCGTTGTTGCGCAGTTTTGGCATGGACACTTGGCGGTCTCGTCTGCATGAAGTCTGAACTGCTGATCAACGTCACGCCGTTCGAAACTCGCGTTGCACTTGTGCTCGACGGGCTCCTCCACGATCTGCAGATCGCGCGGGCCAGCGGCGGTAGCCTGACCGGTAACATTTACCTCGGCCGTGTCGAACGGATCATGCCCGGCATGCAGGCAGCGTTTGTGAATGTGGGTCTTGATCGACCGGGATTTTTGCACGCGCGCGACCTGGCCAGGCGCGCAGACGATGAACGGACGAAAGAGCCGGATATTCGGGAGTGCCTGCATGAAGGCCAGCAGCTGCTGGTGCAGATCAGCAAGGATGCGATCTCAACTAAAGGGGCGCGCCTGACCACGGATATCGCGATCGCTTCCCGATACGCGGTACTGATGCCCTTCGACACCCATGTCGGTATTTCTCAGCGCATTGAAGAAGCAACAGAGCGGGACCGTCTGCGTTCGCTGATCGATGGCATTCGAGCCGAGCACTCAATCAGCATGGGTGTCATCGCACGCACTGTTGCGGAGGGTGTTGATGCACAACACCTGGAAAATGATCTGGTCTACCTGGTTCGGGTGTGGGAACGACTACAGCGGCTCAAGGCAGAATCATCCTGTCCGGCGCGGGTTTATGAAGAACTGCCGATTCAGATTCGGGCGATGCGCGATATCGTCCCTCCGGATATTGAAGGCATCACGATCGACGATCCAGACACCTATGACAGGGTGCGCCGCTTCGTCGACGAATTTTCGCCGGAATTTTCCGATCGGGTGCTGCGGTACGCGGAGGCCCGACCGTTGTACGAGCGGTTTGCTATAGAAGACGAAATTAGACGCGCACTGGAAACCAAGGTGCCATTGCGATGTGGTGGATCGCTGGTCATCGAACAGACCGAGGCGATGATCACCGTTGACGTCAATACAGGTGCGAATCTGGGTTCGAAGTCCCTTGAAGATACCGTGTTCCGAACCAACATCGAGGCGGCGCAGGCGATACCACGGCATCTGCGACTGCGCAATCTTGGCGGTATTGTCATCATCGATTTCATTGACATGCTCGATGAAGAACATCGGCGCCAGGTTCTGCGCACGCTTGAGCGAGCCTGTGAAGGGGATTCTGCGCGGACTCGCATTGAAGGATTTTCAGCCTTCGGGCTGGTCCAGATGAGTCGAAAACGGACCCGTGAATCACTGGCACAACAGCTGTGTGCGCCGTGCGAGGCTTGCGGCGGGGCTGGAATCGTCAAGTCTTCGGAATCCACCTGTGTGGAAATCCTGCGCAGTATCACGAATCACGCTCGTCACCTGGGTAGCGCCGCAGAATGTGTCGACTATGTCGTGCGCGCCAATCAACTCGTCGTTGATCGATTGCTGGAAGAAGATGCGCACCTCCTGGCTACGTTAGGCGGCGATATCGAACGGGTTGTACGGCTACAGGTAGAGCCGTGTTATGCGGCTGGTCAGTTTGACCTGGTGTGTATTCCGGTAAACCACTCGCCTCGGTGAGGGCTGTGATGTATCCGCTAGCTCGCTGGGTGCTCTTTCTTGTGAATTTTCTTCTGGTTCTGCTGGCTCTGGTCCAGGTGACCGGACGGTTGCTCATGCCTTGGCTCACCAGTCTCGAAGGTGAGATCAATCTCCTGCTGGCAGATCAGCACATCGAGATCTCCGGGTTACAAGGCGGCTGGTCGCAACTCAATCCGGTGATACGACTGACTTCTCTGCGGTTACCTGCCGGTGAAATGAGTGGTCTTGTTCTGCAGCCTGACCTGCTTGAATCCGCCTTGCGAAGCTCTCTGGTGCTGCGACGGGCGCGGGTTGACGGAGGGCATCTGGCGTTGGCTCGAACGGAGAATGGCTGGTGGTTGGCTGGGATGCAGCGGCGCAATCGCGCCTCGCCGATTGATCTTGAAGCACTGTTGCTGGAAAGCGATGAGTTGTCGGGAGTCCTCCGTTTGACCTTTATTGGGGCTATTCCCAAGTCCATAGACACGCAGTTCGCAGCGGTTAATCGTGGTGGTCGCCACGCCGTTGACGTTCGGCTGAACAATGGTGAGTGCACGAAGTGCTCGCTTGAGCTTCGTATCGATCGAACCGACAGTGTTCCATTCCTTCGACCGATTATTCATGACGGGTATGTTGCCGTGCATGGGTTTGTCATTCCTGCTCCACTTGTAGGAGGAGCAACCATTGACTTAGGGAAGATTGAAGGCAGCTGGCAGCACCGGGAACAGCAAGGTCGCGGAGCCATCACAGTCCGGGATCTGCGCGTAGCGGCGCAGGGCTTGAATGACTTTTCTTCCAGCGCCGATTTTCGCGTTTGGGCTGCTGATGATATCGGCGGCATTGGTGGTGATGTCTCGATGCAGTCGGGCACTGACGGGATCAGCGTCGGGAATGTCAACGTCCACTATGCGGATCAGCAGGTGCAATTCTGGGTTGATCAAATCGACGTCAGCGCAGTGAACCAGTTTTTAGGCAAGGTGAGCGCACCGACTGCGCGGATCAATCGCTGGTTTGACGGCTTGGCAGTTCGGGGGCAAGCGAATGATGTGTGGGCGTTTGTCAGTAGCAGTGATCGTGCTGATGGCACCCCGTGGATTTTCGGCCCCCAGTGGATTTTCGGCTATGGCGCAAAGTTAACTCGTGTGCATACGCGTGCCTTCAACGGAGTTCCCGAAATTCATGACGCGGGATTGGAAATTATCGGCCACCGCCGGGGCTTCGCAGCGACGATTACCAAACCGGATTTGCGAGTTGCCTTTCCTGAATCGTTCGCCAATGGCTGGGACGCGACTGATACGACGGGGACCGTGCAAATGTGGTTCCGACCGGGGTACTCCGCGGTTCTCGGCCAGGACTTGAGAGCAACGACGCTCGGGATCAACACGCGAGGCTCTTTTGCGGTCGCCAGCCCTGAAGCGCTGCCGCGTAAACAGATGACACTTCTGGTGACGGCTGAAACGGCTGGAGTTCTGGCAGCGAAGACCTTTGTCCCGCGTACGCTGGATGAGGGGCTGTTGCGCTGGCTGGATGAGGGGCCGTCAGCCGGCATGCTGACGGATCTGAATCTGGCGCTCCAGGGGCAGTTGAAATCCGTGGGCATTGATCATGCGAGACGGGTTGAAATAAGGGCGGGTCTCAGGAAGGGACGGGTCCGTTATCACGCCCACTGGCCTGTTATAGAGAACTTGTCTGGCGAGTTGGCGCTGCGTGGCAGTGATGTCTCGTTTCTTGCGACCTCTGGCAAATCGATGGGCGTTGACATGATTGGCAGTAACGTCGAGGTACACAACAAGGCTGCCGACGTCGCCATCGACCTCGAAGCCGTTGGTAACGGTCCGGCGTTGCTCGCCTTCGTTCGGAATTCGCCACTGATCGAACAGCTGCGCTTCATTAAACCGGAGTGGGTTCTGGGTGGTTCGATTCGGTTGCGCGGGCGGGTGGATGTACCGCTCAAGAGTCCGGTTGATGCGGAACGCAAAACCCAGGCGAATCTCGAAGGGGAGCTGGACGCGGTGTCGCTTGAACTCCCCGATTTGCGATTGTCGTTTGCCGATCTGAGGGGTGATATCCAATTTGTAACATCCGTTGGACTCACCGCCGAGTCTCTGACGGGGACACTCTGGGGCGATGACCTGACTTTGGATATTCAGCCTGGCAGTGATCATCTGTGGTTCAAGGCTTCCGGCCATCTTCCTTATGACCGCGCGCTATCGATTGCCGGTCTTGCAGATCCGGGGTTTGCGACTGGGCGCACGAGTTACCACGCGGATGTCGGCATTGCGGTACAGAAGGACGCGACCACAGAAATCAGCATTACCTCGGAGCTTGACGGTGTGACGCTGGACTTGCCCCGCGGCCTGGCAAAGGACGCGGACGAGCTGACACCCTCTACCGTTGGTGTTCAATTACTGCCTGAATACTCTGCGATTTCTTTTCAATATCGAGACGTGCAGGGCTGGATGCATGTCAAGGACAGTCCACTGCGCGGTGCAATTGGTATCGGCACGCCACCCCCCATGATCGATCTTGATGAAGATGTCGTGCGCATCAGTGGCCGATTGCATCGATTTCAGCTGACGGAATGGACCCGTCTGTTTGGAGGGCAGAGCGAGTCAGGCAAAACCCCGACCGCACGAGGTTTTGAGCGATGGCAGGTAGATGACCTGCGGATTGATCGTGCACGTATCGGCGAGCTTGCGTTTGACGATGTGATGGTCAGTGGCCGCCCGACGGAAAATCGCATCTCCTTTGAGTTCCATGCTGACGACATCGAAGGACGGGCCACATTCGGTGGTTCCCTGCCGATCGACATCAATCTTGGCGTACTGCGCTTTCCTGCGGCACAACCACCAGAACCGGTCGACCCGAACATTCGAGTGTATGGGCCGCATCAGGACAAGGACCCTTTATCAGAATCACTGATAACGGACTTGCCGGAAGCCAATATCCAGATCGAACAGATCTATCGCGGCGAAGAAGATTTTGGCGGGTGGCGTTTCAATCTTCGCAAGCCTTCGCCTGAGGTGGTGCAGATCGACGCGTTGGTCGCAGCCGTGAAAGGGCTGGAAATACGCAGCACTGCGCCCATGGTCTGGACAGCAACAGATGACATGAGCTCTTTCAAAGGTGGGGTGACCATGAAGGATCTCGCCCAGGTCCTGCCGCAGTGGCGTTACGCACCCAGCGTTGCCAGTGAGTCGGCGCAACTCACGGCTGATGTGCGCTGGTCGGGTTCGCCATTGAATGTGACGATCAGCGGCATGGTGGGTGCAATTGATTTTTCGGCAAAGAATGGACGATTCCTGGAGGTTGAATCAGGCAGTGGCGCCATGCGCATCATGAGCCTGTTCAGCTTTACCGCGATCGTCAAACGCTTGAACTTCAACTTCTCGGATGTGATCGGCAAAGGGGTTGGATTCGAAACACTGGAAGCGGGTATCGATCTGCGGGACCGCGTTCTGACCTTCGTCAAACCGATGGAAGTCCGGTCAACATCTTCCGATTTTCGTCTTGGCGGCCGAGTGAATATGGCAACCGGTGCGCTCGACAATGAACTCGTGATTACCCTGCCCGTGAGCAAGAACCTGCCGTGGTATGGTGTTTATATTGCGTTGGCCAATCCCCTCGCGGGTTTGGGTGTCCTGGTCGGTGAACGCATGTTGCGCAAACCGCTCGAGCAGTTTTCGAGCGCCAAGTACACCGTTCAAGGTACTCTGGCTGAGCCAGATGTGCGGTTTGTCGAACTCTTCGATGCGAAGTTGACTGAACCGGTCGCGGTGATCACGCAACCGCCTATTGCGCCAGTTGCGCCAATAACGGCCTCGGATGAACCGGATTCTCCCGTCGATGGTGATTCGAAGGGAACGAGGCCATCAAACGCCGGGACAGAATCCTCAAAACAAGACGACGCACCGAAGTAGCTGCGGGGGTAGCCTTGAGTACGCTGATTGAATTAGTAACGACAGAACTGCTTGAAGGGGCCGGTCTTTCCATGCCCAGAATTGAATCGATGCTTGGCGAGCTTGCTTCGCATCGTATCGATCTTGGTGAGTTGTATTTTCAACAGCACCGAATGGAAGCCTGGTCGCTGGAAGATCGTATCGTCAAAGAAGGTACGTTTTCGGTAGATCGGGGTGTTGGCGTGCGCGCGGTGAGTGGTGAAAAAACCGGTTACGCCTATGCAGAAGATTTCGGTGGCGATGAAGTCCTGGCCGCTGTACGAGCCGCCCGGGGTATAACCCGCTCTGGTGGTGATGGCAAAGTGAAAGTGGGGGTGTCCAGACTTTCCAAGCCGATGTATGACGCGATCGATCCGATACCGGGCCTCGACGAGCAACAGAAAGTAGCGCTGCTTCGTGAACTGGATTCGCAGGCCCGGTCCCTGGATCGACGAGTCAGTGAAGTCAACGTACGTCTCGGTGCCAGTTACGAGAGTGTTCTGGTCATTGCAACGGACGGCACGCTCGCTGCCGATCGCCGTCCGCTGGTGCGACTCGACGTATCCGTGATCGTTGATAACAATGGCCGTCGCGAACGTGGCTCGTCCGGTGGCGGCGGTCGTTTCGATGTGAATCGACTGGTCGAGCAGGGTAGTTACCATGTCGGCGAAGCGGTTCGCATGGCGTTGATCAATCTCGATGCGCTGGCAGCTCCAGCTGGACCCATGCCCGTCGTGCTTGGTCCGGGTTGGCCGGCGGTGTTGCTGCATGAAGCGGTCGGTCATGGCCTTGAAGGCGACTTCAACCGAAAGGGCACGTCCACGTTCAGCGGCCGCATTGGTGAACTGGTTGCCTCTCCTCAATGCACGATTGTGGATGACGGCGCGATGTTTGGACGTCGCGGATCACTGACCATTGACGACGAAGGCACGCCGACGCAGGAAACCGTGTTGATTGAAAATGGAATTCTTCGCGGTTATCTGCAGGACAAACTGAACGCACGATTGATGGGCGTAGCACCGACCGGCAATGGACGGCGTCAGTCGTATGCGCACATGCCAATGCCGAGGATGACCAACACCTTCATGCGAGCTGGCAAGTACGATCCGGCGGAGATCATTGCTTCCGTGGAAAACGGCGTTTATGCGGTGAACTTCGGCGGTGGGCAGGTGGATATCACGTCGGGACAATTTGTATTCTCGGCGACGGAGGCCTATCTCATTCGTGGTGGCAAGGTTACGGATCCGATACGAGGGGCGACGTTGATTGGCAATGGCCCCGATGTCATGCGTCGGATCTCCATGGTTGGTAACGACCTGGCGCTGGATCGCGGTGTTGGCGTGTGTGGTAAGGACGGACAGTCGGTACCGGTTGGTGTTGGTCAGCCGACCCTTCGGATCGACGAGGTCAATGTGGGTGGAACCCAGGCTTGAGGCCGTTCACTCATGCTGTCGAAGCAAGCGGAACAGTGCGCGTCGATGGGGGCGAGCCTGCACATCATCAGTGGCTCGGGCGATGCGTCGCAGCAGGTCTCTCACCACGTCTGCGTCGACACCTGAATGCAACTGGATATATGCCTCCAGAGATTGCTCACCTGCGATCAAGCGATCCCGCCAGATTTCTGCCTGATGATGTCGATAGATGGACTCGGCATCTTCCTTCAGGACATTGGCCAGGCTTGCCTGGACGGCAGTCTCGTCCGAGTCGCGCAACAACTTGCCGATCAGCAGCAACTGGCGACGTTTTGCACCGTGACTCGGAAAGCGCTGGTAGTCAGTAATGGCCTCATGCAATTCCGGGGATAGATCCAGTGCGGCCAATTGGGTTGCGTTTAACTGCGTTAGCTGTCGGCCGAAATCCGTGATCTCCTGTGCGTTGCGCTTGCGAGCCGTTCTCGACGGAACATCGTCATCGTCCGGCAGGTCTGTGGTAATCATGGTTAGGCAACATCTGGAAGGTCATGGATATTAGCGAAAAGAGAACAGAGCTCGAAGGGCTGGTGGAGCGAATTCTCGCCACCGCGAAAGCACAAGGTGCAACCGCTGCCGAGGTGAGTGCCAGTTTTGATACCGGCCTGTCAGTCAGTGTCCGTAATCAGGACGTTGAAAACGTCGAGTTCAACCAGGATCGTGGTTTTGGCATCACGGTCTATTTCGACCAGCGCAAGGGTAACGCAAGTACCTCCGATAGCAGTGCCGGGGCGATCGCTTCAACCGTTCGCGCGGCATGCGATATCGCGCGATTTACCGAAGCAGATGAATACGCCGGTTTGGCCGCGCCTGAGCTGATGGCCAAGGATTTCCCTGAGCTTGGGCTCTACCATCCGAGTGAGGTCGATACTGGCACAGCTGAAGCGGCTGCGCTGGCTTGTGAAGCGGCAGCCATGGCGGTCGACCCGGGCCAGACGCGATCAGATGGGTCGTCGCTGAGCAGCCATCGCATGTTGCGTGTGTACGCGAATTCCAATGGATTTGTAGGCTCGCACTGCGGCACGCGCTTCGGGCTGTCCTGCGTCATGATCAGCAATGCTGCGGATGGCTCCATGCAGCGTGACTACTGGTACTCGGTATCGCGGCGACTGGCTGATCTGGAATCGGCTGATGCCGTCGGCCGCAAGGCCGCTAATCGGGTTCTGGCACGGATGTCCCCGCGCAAGGCGCCGACCGGGAGTTTTCCGGTTCTCTATTCACCGGATGTGTCGGGTGGCTTGTTGTCCGGTTTACTGGGTGCGATATCCGGCGGATCGTTGTACCGAAAAGCGAGCTTTCTACTGGACTCGCTTGGCAAGCAGGTCATGCCTAAGGCGTTCAGCCTGGCTGAATTTCCGCTGCTGCCTGGTGCGTTGGGAAGTGCAGCGTGGGATGGCGATGGAGTAACGACACGGGAGAAGAGGTTTGTCGATGCGGGAATCGTTGCCAGTTATGTGCTTTCCACCTATTCAGCACGCCGCCTCGGCATGACCACAACCGGCAATGCGGGCGGGGTCCACAACGTGGAAATTCTCGGCCCCAAGGTTCCGCCGGCACAGCTGTATAGTCAGATGCGGCGTGGTTTACTGGTCACTGAATGTATGGGACAAGGTGTCAACATGGTGACGGGCGACTACTCACGTGGTGCGTCCGGGTTCTGGATCGAGGATGGTGAAATTGCCTATCCGGTCGACGAAGTGACCATCGCTTCGAATTTGAAAGACATGTTGTTGGCCATTGTCGGCGTTGGTGATGATGTGGATCTGCGGGGCAATGTTCGCAGTCCGAGCATCCTGATTGAAACAATGATGGTTGCCGGCGCAGGCTCCTAGCCTTGTTTCGACAATAATCGGTAACTCTGCCAGACGCACAACGTACACGTCGCCGCAACGATTCATCCTGTGCCGATTTTCGACATGGACCGTTACCAAAATCGCGATCAGGAGATCGCTCCCACAGACATTGGGTATCGTGACTTTGTGGTCTCTTGTGGGAGCGGTCTCTTTGTGGGAGCGGTCTCCTGACCGCGATCGTTGGGATCATCGAAGATCGCGATCAGGAGATCGCTCCCACAAAGTCTCGGAACCAACGGTTCGCGATTGCAAGATCGCTCCCACTGGACGTTTTTTATTCGACGTCCCTCTACTGAATCTGCCAACTTCATCGGTTATGACCCTACGGTTTGATTTCCGCTGCAATCCCAACCTTCTCTATAGTCAATCGGTCCGAAGCTCTTAAATACCCCTGCGCAGCATTTTCGGTTGCGTAATTTTTGTCCAATTGAGGAGCCTGAGAGTCATCCATAAACCCAGGCTGCCAGCCCGAGAAACGTGAAAAATCCAGTGACGTCGGTGAAGGTCGTAAGCACGACACCACCGGCGATGGCAGGATCGATGCCGAATCCTCTTAACAAACCAGGCAACAATGTTCCCGCAACGGCGGCCATCATGATGTTGACGATCATGGCGATGGCAAGTACTGCGCCAAGTCGGTAATCCTCAAAGACCAGCGTTGTGGCCACCCCGACCAGCAGCGCCCAGAAGAGTCCGTTGAGTGCAGCGACCTTGAATTCGCGGTTGAGCAGCCATCGCAAATTCGCCCGACCTACCTGCCCAAGCGCAATCCCGCGGATAACCAGCGTCAAGGTTTGGGTGCCTGCAATCCCGCCCATGCTGGCAACGATCGGCATCAGAACAGCGAGTGCGACCACTTTCTCGATCGTGCCTTCGAAGACATTGATCACGGCCGAGGCGAGAAAAGCGGTGACCAGGTTGATTCCCAGCCAGATTGCGCGCCTGGGGAAGGTCCTGCTCGCTGTGGCAAACGTGTCGTCCTCTGCATCAAGGCCCGCCGGAGCCAGTACCGCTTCGTCGGCTGTCTCAATAATGATGTCGACGACATCGTCGATGGTGATGCGGCCGATCAGGACGCCTGCGTGATCGACAACAGCTGCCGAGACCAGATCCTGTTCTGAGAACATTCTGGCAACGGACGAACGAGGCATGTCGACGATGATCGCCTCGGCTTCGGCATTCATGATTTCGCGGACGTTTACTGACGGATCAGAAGTCAGGAGTTTGGTCAGTGGCAGCATGCCGACGTATTCGTCGCTGTCGTTCACCACGATCAGCGCGTCGGTGGGTTCGGGGAGCTCCTTGCGCAGACGCAGATAACGAAGGACAACGTCGGCCGAGTGTCGTGGCCGTACCGTGATGGTATCGGTGTTCATGATCCCGCCAGCGGTGTCTTCCGGATACGACAACACGGTTTCCAGGCGCTGCCGATCACCCTGATCCAGTGCCCCGAGCACCTGTTGAATCATGGCCTGGGGCAGTTGCTGCAAGAGGTCTGCGAAGTCGTCGATTTCGAGTTCATCGGCAACAGCGACCAGCTCAGCGGTGTTCATGGTCTCGAGTAGTTCTGCGGACACGTCGTCATGCAGGTACGCAAGCACCTGCCCGGACAGGTCGTCGTCGACCAGGTCCCAGATCAGTCTGCGCAGTTTTGGCGGCGTCGATTCCAGCAGTGTTGCTATTTCGACCGGGCGCATCGACTCCAGCAGCAGACGAGTTTCGGCTGGCGTTTGTGGCATCCGACCGTGCAGGACGTTACCAACCTGTACTTGTAGTTCCGGCAATCGGTCGACTTCCGAGGCAGTTTATATTTATGGCGCTTCAGGCGTCTTCTGCACAACAATCCGTCTTGCTTGAGTGGTGAAACCGGATCAGCGATTCAATCGGGTTCGCCAAATCGATTGGCGATCAACGTGGTGATGGCTTCCAGCGCAGCACTCTCATCGGCGCCGCAGGTACGCAGCATCAGTTCGCTGCCGATAGGCGCTTCCAGAGCAAGGACTGTCATAATGCGTTTGCCATTGGCTTTCTGGCTGCCTTTCTCCAGGGTAACGTCACTGGCAAACCCCTTGGCAATATCAACCAGCTTGGCGGCAGCGCGAGCATGGATACCGAGACGGTTGACGATCTGGACTTGTCGTTCTGCCATGGTGTGTGAGGAGCTGGGCTGCCTGGCGAGGATTGTGGCTGAAGGCTAAGCCAATTCGCGATGTCGTACCAGTATGTCCAGTTCACGCGAGTCAAAGTGGCTACCAAGTCGTTCAGCCAGATAGACGCTCCGGTGTTGTCCACCGGTGCACCCTATGCAGACCGTCATGTAGGTGCGGTTGTTGTCACCGAAACAGGGTAGCCAGCGCTCCAGGAAACCTGCGATGTCGTCGAACATTCGATTCACTTCGTCTTCTGCAGCCAGGTAATTGATCACCTGTTCGTCTCGACCGGTGAATGGGCGTAGCTCTGGAACCCAGTGCGGATTCGGCAGACAGCGAACGTCGAATACGAAGTCCGCATCAACCGGCACGCCATGTTTGAATCCGAACGAGCGAAACAGCAGTGACATGCGATTCTGGGCTCTTCCGAGCACACGCAGGCGAATGAGTTCTCCCAGCTCCGGTGCCGAGAGACGTGTGGTATCGACGGTGAGATCGGCAAGATCGGAGAGCGACTCCAGTACCTCAGCCTCGGCTTCGATGGCCTGGCGCAGGTCGGTGAACTGATCGGTCAGTGGGTGGCGTCGACGAGTCTCGCTGAATCGTTTTACCAGTGTCGGACTGAGCGCGTCGAGAAAGACGACCTGGCAGTCCACGTCCATGCGGTCGAGGGAGAGCAGAATCTCCGGGAAGCGTTCGAGGTCTCGACTGCGCGCATCGATGCAAACAGCAATCGAGCTGTCCTTCTGACGCGGATCGCGCAATGCGTTGTGTACAAGTGACTGCAGGAGATTAACGGGAAAATTGTCGATGCAATCGAACCCGGCGTCTTCAAGCACCTTGAGAACAGTGCTCTTCCCAGACCCGGACCGACCACTGACAACGATCAGCTGCATGGTTATGTGCCTGCGACCAACGAGCCTTCCAGCAATATCGCACGCAGTTCGATTGCAGAGGAGGCCGCGCGCAGTCGTGCGGTCGTGTGTTCATCTGTGAATGCGCGCGAGAGGCTGGCAAGAACCTTCAGATGTTCGTTCGCTTCGGATTCCGGCACGATCAGTCCGAACAGGAGATCAACGTCTTGACCATCCGGGGCATCGAACTCGATGGGTGATTGCAGGCGAACGAAAACACCGGTGATACGGTTGAATGAAGTTCGACAATGGGGAATCGCAATGCCTTCACCGAGGCCTGTGCTCCCCAGTCGCTCGCGCGCCTGCAGTGCACTGAAGACACCTCTTGCATCAAGTTCCGGATGCGCCTTGCAAAGTTGTTCGCTGATCCACTCGAGAGCCCGTTTGCGGCTGTGGACCTCGACGTCAACGGCAGTGCATGCCGACGACAGGATGTTGGCTAGATCAAACACGATACCGATTTACCCCCGGCTGTGATGCCGATTGACTGTCTTTTCCTTATGTTTAATCAGTTGGCGGTCGAGTTTGTCCGCCAGCATATCGATGGCGGCGTACAGATCTTCCATTTGCGCGTCGGCAAACAGCTCACCACCACTGACATGTACTGTCGCCTCAGCCTTCTGAATCATCTTTTCGACGGTCAGTACGACATGCACATTGGTGATGTGGTCTGAATGGCGCACCAGTCGGTCCATCTTCTCTGTGACATAGTCACGCAGTGCATCGGTTACGTCGATGTGGTGGCCAGAAATGCTTAGCTGCATTGATCACTCCTTTGCGACGGCTTGTTAGACATTATCATGAAAGCCGTTTTCGTTCGTTGGAAGGGGGAATCCGTAGGGATTCCCGGTACTTTGCTACAGTTCTGCGCGCCACTGTGATGTTCTGTTTGGCGAGCAGAATCACTAATTGGCTGTCGCTCAGTGGCTTGCGTGGACTCTCTTCAGCGGTGAGTTTTTTAATCAGCGCACGAATGGCGGTGCTCGATACCTCACCTCCGGTGAGGCTCGCAACATGGCTCGAGAAAAAATACTTGAGTTCAAACACACCGCGGGGTGTGTGCATATACTTGCGGCTGGTTACGCGCGAGATCGTTGATTCATGCATATCCACAACAGCGGCAATATCAGCGAGAACCAGTGGTTTCATCGCTTCTTCGCCGTACTCGAAGAAACCACGCTGCATCTCGACGATCTTGCTGGAAACCTTGAGAAGCGTGTCGTGTCGACTCTGCAGGCTCTTGAGGAACCAGCGAGCCTCTGTAAGGTGCTCACGCAAGTAACTCGCATCGGCAGCGTTGGCGACACTTTTTGCAAGGTCAGCGTACTGTTCGTTGAGCCGGATTTTCGGCAACGCGTCCGAGTTCAATTCGACCACCCAGCGGCTCCCGCGCTTGTTCGTTGCCTTGCGAACGACAACATCCGGAATGATATATTCCTCCGGCTCGGTGGTGATGGTAGAGCCTGGTCGTGGATTCAGAGACTGAATCAGCCGGATCACCTGCGCAAGCTCTTTCTCGGACAGCTTCAATTTTGAGCACAGCGCTGAAAAGTCGTGTGCGGCGAGGAAATCCAGATAGTTTGCAACCAATTCCAGCGCGTGGTAACGACCTGGTGTTTCCTCGGTCATGGCCAGCAGTTGAATCGTCAGACACTCACGCAGATCCCGGGCTCCTACACCAATCGGATCGAAGTGCTGGATAAGCTTGAGCACAGCAACGACTTCCTCGATGCCGACGTCAGGATTTTCATCGCGTACGGACTCGACGAGATCATCGACGCTGATGGTGAGCATGCCATCGCTGTCGATCGCATCAATGAGCATTGTGGCAATGCCGTGGTCGGTCGGTGATACCGGCGTCAGGTTGAGTTGCCACAGAAGGTAGTCGTTCAGCGTTTCCCGGTAGGTGTTGCGATCTTCCATATCCCAGTTTTCGCTGGATCCCGCCGGTGATCCACTGCTGTCGTAGACATCTTCCCAATGACTGTCCACCGGAAGCTCTTCGGGAATGTCGGAGCGATCGCCGTCGAGTTGCATGTCATTGTCGACGTCAGCGGCCTCAATCTGTTGAACGGACTCTTCATGTTGCGCAGGCTCGACCACAGCGACTTCCGACTCTTCATATTCGAGCAGGGGGTTTTCAGTCACCATGGCCTGGATTTCCTGCTCCAGATCGATGGTGGACAGTTGCAACAGTTTGATTGCCTGCTGCAGCTGGGGGGTCATCGCAAGTTGCTGACCCATACGGAGGGCTAGCGTCTGCTTCACGGATGCTCAATCCTGTCGGGAGGTCGAGCTGAGACTATGACGATCACTAAATACTGAATCCTTCGCCCAGATAAACACTACGTACGGTGGCATCGTTGAGTATGGACTCAGGTGAGCCATCTGCAATGATGTGGCCCTCATTGACGATG
>JAYSTS010000408.1:0-9019 GCA_043719475.1 Gammaproteobacteria bacterium
GCCAATGCCAATTCGGTCAAGGAACTGGTGCTGACGGCAATGTTGCTGGCCTCGCGCGACATTTACGGTGGCATCCAGTTTGTGGGCACGCTGAATGGAATCCACGATGAAGCGGAACTGGATCGCATCGTTGAAGCCGAGAAGAAGCGGTTTGCCGGTCGCGAACTGGTGGGCAAGGCACTGGGTGTTGTCGGTCTTGGTGCCATTGGCTCGCTGGTTGCCCGTGCAGCGCTAGATCTCGGAATGGAAGTACTCGGCTTTGATCCGGCGATTTCTGTTGATGCCGCCTGGCGCCTGCCGAGTGAAGTACAGCGCATGCAGAACCTGCAAAGCCTGTTTGCCCGAGCGGATTATGTGACCCTGCATGTGCCGTTGATGGCAGAAACACGAGGCATGATCAATGCAGAGAGCCTCAGTGCATTCCGTCCAGGCAGCGTGTTGCTCAATTTCGCCCGTGAACCCATCGTCGATGGCGTGGCGCTGAAAGCCGCGCTGGAAAGCGGTCGAATCTCGAAATATGTGGCGGACTTTCCGATCGCTGGGCTGATTGGTCACCCCAAGGTTCTGCTGACACCACATCTGGGGGCAAGTACGGAGGAAGCGGAAGAGAACTGCGCCGTCATGGCGGCTAATCAGCTGGTGAACTTCCTCGATACCGGCAGCATCACCAACTCCGTGAATTTTCCCAGCGTCAGTCTGGAGATGGGAGCAGGGATTCGGCTCGCCGTGGTGAACCGAAACGTTCCGGGGATGCTGGGCCAGATGACTACCCTGCTGGCTGACAAGAAGATCAACGTGATCGACATGCTCAACAAAAGTCGAGGAGACATCGCCTACAACTTGATCGACGTCGCCGAAGCACCCGACGCGGGATTGCTGGATGCCATTCGAGCGGTCGACAACGTCGTGAGCGTGCGGATCATCGGCGCCTGAGTTGGCGCGCGGCCCGGGCTGCAAATCGACCTGGGTCGATGGTGCGGATCACCTTCGTGTCCAGAGGTGGCAACCAGCCCATGATCTGACTCTGGATCACTGCTGCGGCCATATGCGCTGAGGTGGCACCCATGGAGCCATGCGCAGTGGTGATCCAGTGATTGCCGATCGGGCCAATGATCGGCATTCGATCCGACGCAGTGAGGCGCGCCGCGCGTTGCCGACCCAGCCACGTGTGCGGCTGACCGAGCAGGCGTGCGACGTTGGTGGTTGTCGCAAGTGCAGGGTCCCAGGCCGAATATTCAAACGTCGATCCCACCATCACCGCGTTCCTACAAGGCGCGAGATAACCGTCACCGATGATCGCCAGTGTGGGCGCATCCATCATCGATATCCGATCGGTCTGACCCCAGAGGGTGTGGGTGGGCAGTGACTGCAACGCTGGTATTGCCGAGTAACCCTGCGCACATGCCCATACTGTCGGCAGCATGGGATCGAGTTGACCACCGAGGCATACGTCGACGCCAGGATGAGTCGTCAGCGACCGGCAGAGCTGATCGAGCTCGACAACCGGCGTGTCAACAAACAACAGCCCTGCTGCCGAATTGGCAGAGAATGCACCGGCGAGTCGCTCAACCTCTTGAGTATCACACCACTTCAACCAGTCGCCCGAATCACCGTAACAGTCAAACGTACGTTCCAGGCGGCTGGTGTCGAGATTGGGTCCAGGGAGCTGCAGCGCACCAATGGAATGGACGCCCGCATGCCCGCGTGTGAACGCGAGGCTGTACAAATGGCTCGAGACACGCCAGTGGGCGAGCGGACTGCTATCCGGTAGAAGGCGCGCGTGCTGGACAGCGCACATTTGTGAAGCGCCGGTGGCGAGCGCGGATCTTGGTTCGACCAGACGTACTGCGATGCCCTGCATCGCCAGATGTGCGGCCATGCTGCAACCGGCGATACCCCCGCCAAAGACCTGAACACACTCCGGTATCTTGGGTGCATCGCGCTTTCCCATCCATTCCCCGGCTAGACTTTCGCGTTTCATTGGGCGTTGATCAACTCGGCGCATGGTGAACCTGGCGCTTTCCAATCCACGTCGCACGCGTCCGACGCTGGTAAACGTCGTCACCGTTGCACCGGTTCTTGAACTTTGCGCCATCGCTTGAAAAAGAGCGTCGTCCCACATGTCCGGATTGCGATCCGGGGCGAATCCATCCAGGAGCCATGCATCGATGCCGTGCAGGTGTCGACTGCGAAGTTCCTCAACAAAAACACGGACCTCGCCGAAGTAGATCGACAGTGTGATCATTCCGTTGCCGAGCAAACGTCTATGCCAGCCAGGCAGCAGCGCCGGATAGTTGATTGTCAGTTCGTCCAGGATCGCAAGCTCGGTGGTTTCGGTGTAGCGTGCGCGAGTTTGTTTGAGATCGGTCTTGCGAAAGGGGTGCAGTTCAACGCTCAGGAAGTGCAGTCGGCAACCGGCCTTGATGGCCGCGGTCGCCAGCATGATGAAGTTGAGACCACTGCCAAAACCGAATTCGGCGATGGCCATTCGCGCGCTATCTCGCAGGCGTGCATCGATGGCCGCTGGTTCCATGAAAACACGCTGTACCTCGAGCGCGCCGTCTGCACTGAAGTAGATGTCATTAAAACGCGTGTTGTAAGGCGCGCCCTGTTCGTTCCAGGTTAACGCCGCAGATTCGATCTTCATTGTCCGGTAACAATTGGCCGTGTTGGGTCTTCGATCCATTCGCTCCACGAGCCCGGGTAGAGCGCAGGTTCCGACAGCCCGGCGATACGTATGGCGAGGATATTGTGCGCGGCAGTGACACCGGAGCCGCAATAACAGACACAGTCGTCACTGACATCAGCAAACCGCTGTTTGAGAGCTGCGACCGAGAGAAACCGTTGGTCTGGCATCAGGTTGCCGGCTGCTGGCAGACATCGAGCACCGGGAATATGCCCTGCCTTGTGATCGATCGGCTCCTTGATGCCGGCAAAGCGTTCCGCAGCTCGCGCGTCCAGCAGAACCGATGGCGATCGGCGCAGCAGTTCCTCGGCAGTGGTCTGTCTGGTCAATGGCGGCCGGCGCGTGAAGTTTCCGCGCTCCGGCAAACTCGACTGCGACTCACACGCCCCTGGCAGCGCCTGCCAGGCCTGCCAGCCACCGTCGAGTACAGCGACATCAGCGTGTCCGAGTCGGCGCAGCAGCCACCAGGCGCGCGCGGCAAACATCCCGCCCATGTCGTCGTAGACCACCACCTGGGTTGAGTTGTTGATTCCCCACTCACGACACCGCTCGGTCAGACGATCAAGGTCCGGGAGTGGATGGCGGCCCTGTTGCCCTGGCGGTGCCGCAAAGTCGGTATCCAGGTCACCACGCACAGCGCCGACGATGTGGCTGTCGTTGAATGCACGCCGGCCAAAGTCGAGATCGCCGAGACGGGCGCGGCAATCGATCACTCGCGTGGTCGACAGCACGTTTTGCAGTCTCGATGCGTCAATGATGGTAAGAAAAGGTTCTGTCATAACCTGAATTGTGCGCCAGTCGGGCGTGAATTGGAGGTCAGCAACTACACTCGGTCTGGAAAGAAATATCACCTGCCATCTGGTGCTAGCAGTCCCGGGTTGGCAGAATCGGCGAACTTTTGAGCCTGTTCCTTTTACTTCCCACTAATTCCCATCGATTCCCATCAATTCCCATGAAGAGGTACGACGTGCTGCTGGATGTACTGGCCAATGGACTGCTTTCCTGGAATGTCTGGGGACTTCTCGCCTATACCCTGATACTCACGCACATCACGATTGTGTCAGTGACAGTTTACCTGCATCGGCATTCCGCTCATCGCGCCCTGGATATTCATCCCGCGCTCGCCCACTTCTTTCGATTCTGGCTGTGGATGACCACCGGCCAAGGCACCAAAGAGTGGACCGCCATTCATCGCAAGCATCACGCGACCTGTGAAACCGCTGAAGACCCGCACAGCCCGGTGGTGCAGGGCATCGGCAAGATTTTCTGGCAAGGGGTAGAGGTATACCGCTTGGCCGGCACACCGGAGACGTTGGCCCGCTATGGCGTGGGTTGTCCCGATGACTGGGTCGAACGCAACGTGTACAGCGCGCATACCTGGGTTGGGGTTTATTCGATGCTGGTCATTGACGTGCTCCTGTTCGGTGGCATCGGCATCACCGTCTGGGCTGTGCAGATGGCGTGGATTCCCCTCACCGCCGCGGGTGTCATCAACGGTATTGGTCATTACTGGGGTTATCGCAATTACGAATGCCCGGATGCCGCGCGCAATGTGGTGCCGTGGGGCATCCTCATCGGCGGCGAAGAGCTGCACAACAATCACCACACCTACCCGAATTCGGCCAAGCTTTCGTCAAAGCCCTGGGAATTCGACATCGGCTGGATGTGGATACGCCTGTTTGAGATGGCTGACCTTGCCAAAGTACGCAGCAAAGGGCCGATGGCGACGCGAGTGGAAGGCAAAGCCTCACTCGATATCGATACGGCGTGGGCGATCCTGAATGATCGATTCCGGGTGATGTCGCGGTACGCCGAACAGGTCATTGCGCCCTGTGTTCGTGCGGAGTATGAAAAAGCCGACGCTGCATCGAAGCGCTTCTTCCGACGGGCCAAGGTGGTGTTGTCACGGGAGCAGATTGTCGTCACACCGCGCCAGCAAGTGCGTCTGGAGAAGCTGGTCACCTCCAGCGAAGAGTTGCGTCAGATTTATGAATTTCGGCTGGCTCTGGCTGAAGTGTGGCGCAAGCGTGCCAACGCTGACGAACTTCTGAACGGGCTCAAAGCCTGGTGTGTGGCTGCTGAGGCATCTGGCGTTCATGCGTTGCAGGAATTTGTTGCCGAGCTGAAGAGCTACGCCATGCCACGGTCGACAATTGCAGGTGCGGTCTGATCGAACCGGGGTTAGGAGTCCGCGCGGCAGAAGCTCGACAGGCGGCGGCGGGGCAACGATGGCCCGCTTTTCCGTTCGTTTTCGTTGCGTAGCGCTTAACTTGGCCTTGATTCGACAATAGTCGGTACCGCTTCCGACGCACAACGCGTCGAGGCGTCGGGCGGCCCTCCCCCCCATTGTAGAAGGAGCGGTCTCCCGACCGCGATGCCGGGTGGAAAATCGCGATCAGGAGATCTCCCACAGGCATTGGGTATCGGGACTTTGTGGGAGCGGTCTCCTGACCGCGATGGGGTTCGCGACCGGGAGATCGCCCCCACAGGGTGCATTTACTCGACGTCTCATGACTGCATCTGCCAACTTCATTGGTTGTGACCTTACGGTTTGGCTTCCGATGCAATTCCGACCCTCTGTCCAGTCAATCGTTCCGCAGCTTTTAAATACCCTGCGCAGCATTTTCGGTTGCGTAATTTTTGTTCAGTTAACCTTGATTCGACAATAATCGGTACCGGTTCCGACGCACAAAGCGTCGAGGCGTCGGGCGGCCCTCCCCATTGTAGGAGCGGTCTCACGACCGCGATGCCGAGTGGAAAATCGCGATCAGGAGATCTCCCACAGGCATTGGGTATCGGGACTTTGTGGTCTCTTGTGGGAGCGGTCTCCTGACCGCGATTGTCGGTAGCATCGAAGATCGCGATCAGGAGATCGCTCCCACAAAGTCACGGAACCAACGGATCGCGATCGGGAGATCGCTCCCACAAAATCACGGAACCAACGGATCGCGATCGGGAGATCGCACAGGGTGCATTTGCTCGACGTCTCATGACTGGATCTGCCCACTCCGTTGGTTGTGACCTTACGGTTTGATTTCCGCTGCTCTTAAATACCCTGCACAGCATTTTCGGTGGCGTAATTTTTGTCCAGTAAAGCGTCTCAAACGAACGAAAAAACGGACTCGAATTGACACCCGCCTCGCTCCGCCGCTTTCTGCCGCGCACACTCCAGCTCCTGTTTCGAATCCTTACATCCGCTCGGGCACTTCGATCCCGAGAAACGAAAGTCCGGTCTCCAGTGTATTAAGCGTTCGTCGGCAATACGCCAGGCGGCGTGCGCGATCATTCGCTTCTGCGTTCAAGACTGGACACTGTTCATAAAACTGGCTGAATCGGGTCGCCAGTTCGTACAGATAGCCACACAGATGGTGAGGGCATCCTTCGTTGCCCACCTGTTCGACGACCTCCTGAAAACGCAGCAGCTGCATGACCAGCTGGCGTTCGGCGACATGCTGCGGATTCAGTCCCGCCGATTCCGATGATCCATCGGCTCGGCGAAACAGGCTGCGAATACGCGCGCAGGCATACTGCAGATAGGGTGCCGTGTTGCCGTCGAACGAGAGCATCTGCTCCCAATCAAACACGTAGTCGTTGGTGCGGTGCTTGGAGAGATCGGCGTACTTCACCGCGCCGATACCCACCGCGTGTGCAATTCTGTCACGCTCTTCAGCTGGCACGTCTGTGCTTTTGGCATCAACGACCGCCCGGGCGCGCAACTCTGCCTCGGTCAGCAGATCGACCAGTTTGACGGTTCCGCCTGCCCGGGTCTTGAATGGTCGACCATCCTTGCCGAGCATCGCTCCGAACGGGAGATGTTCGAGCCGCATGGTTTGTGGCGCAAATCCGGCGGCCTGGGCCACGGCAAACACCTGTCTGAAGTGCAGGGTCTGTCGTGCATCGACAAAATAAAGCACACGATCTGCGTGCAGTACCTTGTGACGATGTCGAATCGCCGCCAGATCGGTGGTGGCATACAGAAAGCCGCCGTCGGTTTTTTGAACGATGAGTGGAAGTGGCGTTCCGTCCTTGCCCTTGAACTGATCGAGGAACACACATAACGCGCCGTCGGACGTTACCAGCAGGCCTTGCTCGCGAAGCGCGGTGACCACGGGTGTCAGGTCATCGTTGTAGGCGCTTTCGGGCATCACATCGATGGGTTGCAGCAGCACGCCCAACCGATCGTAGACCGCCTGGCAATGGGACAGCGAAATGTCGATGAACTGCTGCCATGCAGCGCGCGCTGCCAGATTGCCAGACTGCAATGCGACCACATTGGCGCGCGCCTGCTCGGCGAACGCGGGCTCATTGTCGAAACGCTGCTTGGCCTGCACATAAAACGTTTCCAGGTCGGCCAATACCTGCGTGTTTTCGTGGTTGCCCTGCAGGTGCGTGAGCAGCATGCCGAACTGGGTGCCCCAGTCGCCGACGTGATTTTGTTTGATCACGTGGTGACCGAGCGCTTCCAGCGTGCGCACCATCGCATCACCAATGATGGTGCTGCGCAGGTGCCCGACATGCATCTCTTTCGCAAGATTGGGTGCGGAGTAATCGATGACGACGGTTTGTGGGGTGGTGGTCTGCTCGATTCGCGACGAACTTTCCAGCGCAGCGCCTAGAGCATCTGCTGTGAAACGCAGATTGATGAATCCCGGACCGGCGATTTCGGCCGCCTCAGTGATATCCGCAGTCTTCAGCGCAGCCACGACTTCAGCCGCCAATTCCCGAGGATTGCGCCTGGCCTGCTTGGCCAGTGCCATGATGCCGTTGACCTGATAGTCACCAAACTCCGGACGAGCTGCAGTTTGCAGCTGGGGATAACCGACCAGGCCACAGGCCTGCATAGCCAGCACCACCCGTGCTTCCAGGAGATTGCGCAGATTCATGGCGTCACTGAATCAGTCGAGAGCAATGACGTCTTCGGCCTGCAATCCCTTGTCATGGTTGGCGACGCTGAATCGCACTTTCTGGCCGTCACGGAGCATGGGACGCTGCCGATCATCGCCTCGCCCGGTGCGTACGATGGAGCGCTGGTGCACGAATATCTCGTCACCGGAGGCGCGCACGATGAAGCCGAACCCTTTGGTGCGATTGAACCACTTGACGGTGCCTTCTTCATTGGCAGCATCGGGATTGGGTGTCGCCTGTCTTGGTGAGCGGGAGTCCTCCGCGTATCGATCAGATCGCGAAGGCGCAGTTTCCTGGGTTACGCGCTTTCGTTCTGTCTGGTTGACGGTCTGACTGGTTGACACACCATTGGCCGGAGCGGCTGCCTTCTCACGAACCGGACTGGCGGCCGGCACTGCCCTGGCACCTCGACCCATTCGTCGGGCGATCAGCCCGGTCAGGAACAAGGCGATGGACGTGACAACCATCATCGCGAGCACATTGCCTGGCGCTACTTGCGGCATGACAGTAGCAATGGCTGCGCTAAAAAAGAGGGCAAGGATGCCGATAAAAACGATCTGCATGGTGAAAAAATGCTCCGGGCAAAGGGGGGATGTTAACAGGCTGGTCAACTGAGCGGGCATGGATTGCCCATCACAGCATCAGATCCGTTCGGCTTTCTCGATGACAATCGGTTCCACCGGCACGCCCTGCATCCCATCAACGGTTGCAACGGGGGTGAGTTCAATCTGCACCACCACATCCATCCCGGACACCACCTCGCCAAATACGGCATAACCTGGAACCCCCGGTTTGGCGTTGAGGCTAAGGTTGTCCTCGACGTTGATGAAAAACTGCGAGTCCGCCGAATCCGGGTCGTCCGTTCTCGCCATGGCCAAGGTGCCCTTGCGGTTGCCAAGCCCGACTTTGCCCTCGTTGACGACGGTCCGGGTTGATTCCCGGCTCACCATCTTGGCATCGTAACCCCCCGCCTGAATGACAAAACCCGCGACCACGCGGTGGAAAATCAATCCGTCATAGAATTTTTCGTCGACCAGCTGGAGGAAGTTCGCAACCGTCTTGGGCGCCTGATCAGCGTAGAGCACCACGTCGATGACGCCGACAGTGGTGGTGAATCGCACCGAAGCGTTGTCAGCGAATGCGGGACGCGTGAGCAAAAGCAGCAGGGCAGCAAACACCAGGGCGGCAAAGTGCAGGGAAGAACGGACCAAGGTGCGACGTGATGTCATGAGTTACTCCAGAAGAGAGGTAGGTTGGCGGTCAGGCTCGACCAAGCGCCTGCAGATACGCGCGAATGGTGGGCGCAAGCCCTGCATAAAGGGCATCGGCGATCAGCGCATGGCCGATGGATACTTCGACCACCGCGCCAATCGTTGCGAGCAGTGGCAGATTGATCAGGTTCAGATCGTGACCGGCGTTAACACCAAG
>JAYSTS010000409.1:0-3752 GCA_043719475.1 Gammaproteobacteria bacterium
TAACCGTAACCGGGCGGCAGTTTAACCCTTCGGCTCTCGATTCGACCAGTAATCAAAGTCACGCAGGATGCGCTGGAAGCGACGTTCGACCGGTCCCCGGGCTTCCTCATGGGGGAGAATGTAGAGAATGTTGTTCTCGACGGCGTCCGCCACCATCTCACCTACTGCCTGCACATCGAGAACCCGGCCTGCCAGATTCCGGTTATCAATGCCTTGCGGTGGTATCGGCGGCGATGTCTCCACCGCACCGTAGTCGTGCTGGCGGTTGCGATTCGAGGCACCGATATTGGTGGCCACCCGCATCGGGCATAACACCGAAACGCCAATGTTGTCGTCCCGTAATTCACGGGACAACACCTCTGCAATTGCGACCACACCGTACTTGGCGGCACAGTACGGACCCAGTCCGACATTGGGTACCAGCCCAGCGAACGATGCCGTGAAGAGAATGTGCCCTCCCGCTTTCTGCTTGCGCAGGTGTGGCAGGAACGCTTCAACGCCGTGAATCGGCCCCCACAGATCTACATCGATGACCCACCGCCAGTCATCGTGGCTCATCTCCGAGACCGGGCCACCCACCGCGATGCCGGCATTGTTGAACACGCCATGCACCGCGCCGCAGGTCTCCACCACATCATCCGCCAGGGCCTGCATGGCCTTGAAATCACGAACGTCACACACACGGGTGATCACCGGTGTCGTGAACAGTTGAGCCGCACGATCCAGCGCCGCCTGTTCGATATCGACCAGTACCAGTTGCGCGCCTCGCGATGCCATGACCTGGGCTGTCGCCAACCCGATACCACTGGCTCCGCCAGTGATGACCATCACCTTGTTGTTCAGCTCCATAACCGCTCCGTTCGTATGTTTGTCAGGTCAGGCCAGCTTGTAGGCCCGCACCGCGGTGTCGTGGAAGAGATTGTTCTTTTCGCCAGCCGATGCACCGGCCGCGATCTTCTTGAACGCATTCCACAGTACCGGGTAACTCACGCTTTGTTTATCCACCGGGAAATTGCTTTCGAACATGCATCGGTCAGCGCCAAAACACTTAATTGCGTGCCGGTGATATCGACCTGTGGCCGCCACTACCTGATCTGACGTCGCCGGTTTATCTGCCTTGTGGAAGGTAAAACCATTGATCGGCATGACGATCCCGCCAAGCTTGGCAAAGACATTCGGACATCGCGCCAGCTCCACCACATCCTTCTGCCACTGGACAAAAATCTCGTCCTGCTTGCCAGCGTAAGGGCCGACACCAAGCGGACCACCGAAGTGGTCAAAGATGATCGTGGTGTCCGGGAATGCCCGCGCAAGATCGGTCAGCTCCGGAATCTGCGTATGGTAAAGCCAGGCGTCGAAGGTCAGACCACGTTTGCCCAGTTCGGCAAAACCTTCCCGGAAGCGACGATCGCCCAACATGCCCCTGAAGGGGTTGGTATGGGAATTGCGCACAGCGTCGCTGGCATCCCACCCTGCAGCGTGACGGATGCCACGGAAACGTCGGGACAGACGCATGTGCTCATCCAGCACCGCGCCCACTGCAGAACCGAGATTGAGATCAGCCAACGACACGATGCCGATACAGGCCCGCAACTTGCCGTACTGGCCGCTGGCAGTCATCGCCGCGATACCGTTGACAAATTCGGTCTCGCCCACACAGCGCATGGGCTCGGGACCATCGGCACGATACATGCTGCCGCATTCGACAAACACCGTCGACACGACGTTGTGACCACGGCCGGTGTCGGCCAGCAACTGCGGCAGCAGATAAGGATTGTTGGCGTGATCCCACAGGTGATGGTGTGGATCACAGATGGGTAAGTCGGGCTCGAGGATCTCTTCCTGCACCTGATCCAGCCACTGCGCGCGCATCAGTACACCACCACGGAGCGGATGCTCTCACCACGATGCATGAGGTCGAAGCCTTCGTTGATTCGATCCAGGCTCAGCTTGTGTGTTATCAGGTCATCGATGTTGATCTTGCCCTCCATGTACCAGTCGACAATTTTAGGAACCTGTGTACGTCCTTTGACACCACCGAACGCAGTCCCTTTCCAGACACGTCCCGTCACCAGCTGAAACGGTCGCGTGGAGATTTCTTTGCCCGATGCGGCCACCCCGATGATGATGCTCTCGCCCCAACCCTTGTGACAGCACTCCAGCGCCTGGCGCATGAGGTCGGTATTGCCGATGCACTCGAACGAATAATCAACCCCACCTCCCGTCATGCCGACTATTTCTGCGACCACATTGTCCACTTCCTTCGGATTGAGGAAGTCAGTCATTCCGAACTTCTCGGCAAGCGGCTTTTTCGCAGGGTTGATGTCGATACCGATGATGCGATCAGCGCCGGCGATGCGCGCGCCTTGAATCACGTTAAGTCCGATCCCGCCAAGTCCAAATACGGCGACGGTTGCACCGGGCTCGACCTTCGCCGTGTTGAACACGGCGCCGAGACCCGTCGTCACTCCGCAGCCGATATAACAGACCTTCTCGAACGGTGCATCGGCGCGGATCTTCGCCAGCGCAATTTCGGGCACCACCGTGTAATTAGCAAAGGTCGACGTGCCCATGTAATGAAATAGCTTCTGGCCGTTCAACGAGAAGCGGCTGCTGCCATCAGGCATCACGCCCTTGCCCTGGGTGTCGCGAATCGCGCCGCACAGATTGGTCTTGCCTGAAAGGCAGAACTTGCACTGCCGGCATTCGGGTGTGTAGAGCGGTATCACGTGGTCGCCCGGCTTGAGGCTGGTGACACCTTCGCCGACTTCAACCACGATGCCGGCACCTTCATGCCCCATGATGGCGGGGAACAGTCCTTCAGGATCTGCGCCAGACAGCGTGTACGAGTCGGTATGACAGATGCCGGTCGCCTTGATCTCCACCAGGCACTCACCGGCGCGCGGCCCTTCGAGCTGCACCTTTTCAATCACCAACGGTTTGCCCGCAGCAACGGCCACAGCCGCGCGCACTTCCATACCCATTGTCACGCCCCCAGGAGAAATGGTCTTCGAGGCTAGCGTCTCGTCCTGTGATTGCAAGCGCGGGAAACTGCATTCACTGTAGAGGTCACTGCGGTACGGACCTCGTCATGACCTTCCTGCTCGATGCCCTCATCTTCATGGCCGCAGCCCTCATCGTAGTCCCTGCTGGCAAGCGCCTGGGGTTATCGCCGGTACTGGGATACCTCATCGCCGGCATCCTGATCGGTCCCAGCGGTGTCGAGTTGATCAGCGACGCTGGTGGTGTACTGCACTTCGCCGAAATCGGCGTCGTCTTTCTGCTCTTCATCATCGGCCTTGAACTGCAGCCCAGCCGCCTGTGGGTGATGCGAAAGGCAGTGTTTGGGCTCGGCACCGCGCAGGTCCTGCTGACGACCGTGGGCATTGCGATCCTGATGCAGTCCTTCATCGGGCTGACGTGGACCCAATCGACAATCCTCGGCTTTGCCCTCGCACTCTCGAGCACTGCCTTCGTTCTACAACTGCTCGGCGAGCAGAAGCAGTTGATGGCGCCTCATGGACGTGCGGCCTTCGGCATTCTCCTGCTCCAGGACATCGCCGTGATTCCTGCGCTGGCTGCCATCAGCCTGCTCGGTGTGAGCGCTGCAGCCACACAGAACATCAACTGGCGTTTGCTGGGTCTGGTGGTGATCGGGCTCGTGGCAACGCGGTTTCTGCTGCGTCCAGCACTGCGATTTATTGCCACCACCGGGATCGATGAGTTGTTCGCTGCCGCGGGCTTGTTACTCG
>JAYSTS010000410.1:0-28918 GCA_043719475.1 Gammaproteobacteria bacterium
TCAGGCCGCGGCAAATCGAAGTGACTGCCCAGGTTGAGAAGCGTGGTTTGCTTGACGGCATTGCCGAGCCGAGAAGACTCAACCAGGCGGTAGGTCTTGTAGGGCTCGCCGGAGGTGCGATTGCGGGTTTGAGTGCAACGGATGAACATTTCACAATGCTGCACGAAATCGAGGTCCGTGGCGCATCTCTCTCAAAATATTATGGCACTACATTTCACTTTTCAGCCAAAAGCGAGTATCCATGCGGGTCGCCAGCCCGCGGGGGCGGAAAAAGGGCTGAAAAGTGGTGAACTTGGGTTAGGCAGCCGAGCCAGGGCACAACCCGGTGTCGACGCCAGCCGGTCGGAGCTGGCGGCACTTGAAATCGAACGGGAGGCCACCGAACTGACTCTCGAAACCACGCTGGCCATGGCGACGGACATCTATCAGTCCGCGGCCCGATCGCAGCAGCAGTGGCAGGAGAAGGTGCTGCCGCTGCTCGACCAGGCCTCTCGCGCTGCGGCCAGCGCCTATGAGGTTGGAGCCACATCGGCACTGGAATGGCACACCATACAAACCGAGTTAATCGACGGGCAACTGGCAGCACTCGAGGAGGGTCTGCGGGGTCAACGCGCGTTGATCGAAATCGAGCGACTGTTGGGGCGAGCCGCAACCGGTCCGATCCTCTCTGGTTCCTCGAACGGTTCCAGCCCTTCAAACCTCTCTCGCCCTTCAATCCCCTCGAGTCCATTGGAGCATCAGCAATGAAACTACGCTCAACGCGCAGTCTGGAACTCACGCTGCTTCTGATGACGCTGATGCTGCTCGTCGGCGCATGTGATCAGCAAAGCGATACAGAAGACGAACACGGGCACGACGCTGATGCACATGCCGCAGACCAGCCTGCAGCGCGGGGCCCACATCGAGGCAAGCTGCTGGAACAGGCAGGCTTTGCCGTCGAACTTGGCATCGCCGAGTCAGGGCGTCCGCCGGCTTATCAGGCATGGTTGTATCGGGACGGCGAATCTCTGCCTCCCGACCGTGGTGAGGTCACCGTCAACGTGGTGCGGCTTGGCAACGTCAAGGAGCAGCACGTGCTCGAACCCCAGGGCGATGGCAGCCTGCTGGCGAGCAGCATCGTGGGCGAACCACATTCTTTTGATGTGGAAGTGGTTGCCAGAATCGAAGGCACCAGCTTGCGCTGGACTTACGAAAGCTATGAAGGACGAACACGCATCGATCCTGCCATCGCCATTGAAGCAGGTATCGAAGTCAGGACTGCCGAACCCGGCATCATCGCCGATCAACATGAAGTCCAGGGATTGCTTACTCTGGCTGAAGACAAAAAAACCCGTTTGGCCGCTCGTTATGCGGGCCAGGTCAAGCGAGTCAACGCGCAGGTGGGTGACCGCGTCGCCACGGGAACCGTGCTTGCACAGATCGACAGCAACACCAGCCTCAAGACCTATCCGGTCATAACCAGCATGGGCGGTGTGGTCATGGCACGACACACCACAACCGGTGACTTTGCCGCAGAAGGTGATGTCCTGTTTGAAATTGCCGATCTGCAGACACTATGGGTCGACCTGCATTTGTTTGGCGCCGACAGCGAACACATCGGTGCCGGCGCCGCAGTCGTCGTCACCCGACTCGCCGATGGTGTTACCAGTGAGACCACCGTCGAACGTATCCTGCCAGGCATGGCCACCGCGAGCCAGAGTACGGTTGCTCGAGCCATCCTCAATAATGCGGATGGGGGCTGGCGCCCCGGTGCAGCGGTCAAGGCCCGCATCACGGTGTCGCAAAAAAACGTCGCCATGATGGTCCCGTTAGCTGCGCTGCAGACGTTTCGCGACTGGACGGTGGTGTTCATCCGTATTGGCGACACCTATGAAGTTCGACCCGTCGAACTCGGCGAGCGGGACGCAACCCATGTCGAAGTGTTGTCCGGACTGACTGCTGCAGATGCCGTCGTGGTCGCCCAGAGTTATCTGATCAAGGCAGACATCGAGAAGTCAGGGGCATCGCATGACCACTGAGCAGTCATCCTGGCTGGGCCGGATCGTCCGCTTTTCAATCGCGCACCGATGGCTCGTGATGTCGCTGACCATCGGCATGCTGACGACTGGTTTCTGGAGCTTCTTCCAGTTGCCTATCGATGCAACCCCTGACATCACCAACGTCCAGGTGCAGATCAATACCGAAACCCCCGGGTTTTCGCCGCTTGAAGCGGAACAGCGCGTTACGTTTCCCATCGAGACCGCCATGGCGGGTCTCCCCGGTCTGGATTACACACGTTCGATCTCGCGTTACGGACTATCCCAGGTGACCGCGGTCTTTGTCGACGGGACTGACCTGTACTTCGCCCGTCAGCAGGTTGCTGAACGCCTCCAGCAGATCCGTTCTTCCCTGCCTGAAAGTCTGGAGCCAGCGATCGGCCCCGTAACCACAGGAATGGGCGAGATTTTCATGTACTCGGTGCAAGCCGAAGCGGATGCGCGCAAGCCGGACGGCACACCCTGGACCACAACCGATCTGCGAACCCTCCAGGACTGGGTCATCAGACCGCAGCTTCGTACGACGCCAGGCGTCACTGATGTCAACACCATTGGTGGTTACGCCCAGCAAATTCACATCAATCCGGATCCAGCACGACTGGTCGCATTTGACCTCTCATTGCAGGACATCGTGCGCGTAGTTGGTGCCAACAACCAGAATGTCGGTGCCGGCTATATCGAGCGCAATGGCCAGCAATTACTGGTTCGTGTACCGGGCCAGGTGACCAGTCTCGATGAGATTCGAGACATCGTCATCGATCGTCGTCAGGGCGTTCCGGTTCGCATCCGGGATGTTGCATCCGTCGGCGAAGGGCTTGAGCTTCGTAGTGGCGCCGCCACTCAAGACGGGCAGGAGATCGTGCTCGGTACGGTGTTCATGCTGGTCGGAGCGAATAGCAGACAGGTCAGTGAAGCTTGCGCGGTGAAGTTGGCGCAGGCCAGCCGGAGCCTGCCTGCCGGGGTCACTGCAACGCCGGTCTACAATCGCACGACGCTGGTTGACCGCACAATCAACACCGTTTCGAAAAACCTGACCGAAGGTGCATTGCTGGTTATTGCAGTCCTGTTTGTGATGCTCGGCAATCTGCGCGCAGCGATCATCACCGCAGCTGTCATCCCGCTGTCCATGTTGTTCACGTTCACCGGCATGTTGGCAGGTGGTGTGTCCGGCAACCTCATGAGTCTCGGCGCACTGGACTTCGGCCTGATCGTCGACGGAGCCGTCATCATCATGGAGAACTGTCTGCGCCGTTTTGGCGAAGAACAACGAAACCTCGGACGCAGCCTCACCCGCTCTGAACAACTCGAGACTGCAGCGTCGGCGACAGAGGAAGTCATTCGGCCCAGCCTGTTCGGGCTCGGCATCATAGGCGCGGTGTATCTGCCGATCTTTGCGCTGACGGGTATTGAAGGAAAGATGTTTCATCCCATGGCCATCACTGTCGTTTTGGCCATGACCGGTGCAATGCTGTTGTCGCTGACCTTTGTCCCGGCAGCGATTGCACTGGCGCTTCGGGGCCGCGCCCACGCCGGGGACACCCGAATGATGCGAGTCATGAAAGGGGTGTACGAACCAGTCCTCAAGTGGTCGCTTCGACATCGCTGGCTCGCGGTCTGCGCCACCGCGCTCATCGTCATGATTGGCGGTCTGATCACCAGCCGACTGGGCTCCGAATTCATCCCGCGCCTTGACGAGGGTGACATCGCCATGCACGCCTTGCGAATCCCGGGCACTTCAATGGAGCAGGCCATCGGCATGCAGACCCTGCTGGAAGCCAGGCTTCGCGGGTTTCCAGAAGTGGGACGGGTGTTTTCGAAGTTGGGTACGGCCGAGATCGCGACCGACCCGATGCCGCCTTCAGTTGCGGACACCTTCATCATGCTGAAGCCGCGTGATCAATGGCCAGACCCTGACAAGCCGAAGAACGCACTGATTGCAGAGTTGGCAGATGCCGCCGAAACCATGCCCGGCAACAACTACGAATTCACCCAGCCAATCCTGATGCGTATGAACGAACTGATCTCAGGGGTGCGAGCAGACGTTGCCGTCAAGGTGTATGGCGACGATCTCGATATCCTGCAGCGTGTGGGCCAGCAGATCGAAGCGGTTATGCAGACAGTCCCGGGCGCAGCCGACGTCAAGCTTGAGCAGTCGACCGGTTTACCTCTACTCACCGTACATCCCGACCGCCTGGCCCTGGCGCGTTATGGCATGAATCCTTCTGCCGTGCAGGAAACCCTGGCGACGGCTGTGGGCGGCTCAGTGGCAGGTCAGTTCTATGCAGGTGATCGTCACTTCGACATCGTCGTGCGACTGCCAGAACGGTTGCGCCAGGACCCCGCTGCGCTTGCCGACCTGCCTATTCCATTACCGCGTGACAGCGACCGGTTGGGTCGAGAGGATGAAAGTGCTCGCTCGTTCGGAGATTCTGCGGCGCGCGCGACCAACGTACCCATGCGTGAAGTGTCTACGTTTGTGCACACACTGGGGCCAAACCAGATCAACCGGGAGAACGGCAAGCGGCGCGTCGTCATTACCGCCAACGTGCGCGATCGGGACCTCGGTGGTTTTGTGACCGATCTGCAGGCCCGGATCAACGACGATGTGCAAGTGCCGCCGAGTTACTGGATCGACTATGGCGGCACGTTCGAACAGTTGTTGTCTGCGACGGCACGACTTGCCGTGGTTGTGCCGGTGACCCTGGTCATCATTTTTGCACTCCTGTTCTGGGCGTTTGGGTCTGCCCGAGACGCGACGATCATCTTTACAGGCATCCCCCTGGCGCTGACTGGCGGAATATTTTTCCTGGCCGCACGCGACCTGCCGCTGTCGATCTCCGCTGGTGTTGGCTTCATCGCCTTGTCAGGGGTCGCCGTGTTGAACGGCCTGGTCATGATTTCCTTCATCCGCAGGCTTCGTGCCGATGGATTGCCACTTGATGAGGCGATCATCAATGGCGCCGTTGGGCGATTGAGGCCGGTGCTGATGACGGCGGCTGTCGCCGCACTCGGGTTTCTGCCGATGGCTTTTAATGTCGGGATCGGTGCAGAAGTACAGCGGCCTCTGGCAACCGTTGTGATCGGCGGCATCCTCTCGTCGACGTTGCTCACCTTGATCGTCTTGCCGGTGCTCTACCTGATGCTGAATCGACCGGGCACGACGCTCGGTCAACCTTGACCGGTCCAGTCCAACCTGTTTGCCGGTCACGGGGATCGACTTGGGGTAGTCAGAGCCAACGACGTACCCGCAAGCGATAAGTCCGATATTCACTACCGAGGGTGCGCTCAAGGAAGGCTTCCTCACAACGGATCTGGACTTCGATGGCAATGGTCGTGGCGACCAACAAGCTGACCGACACGACGCTTGGCGACCACAGCGTCAAACCAACCACAAAAATCAGCATGCCAAGGAAAATCGGGTTTCGCGAAACAGAAAATGGTCCACTCACGCGCAGTTTTGGCACTTCACCTGCAGGTATGCCGATGCGCCAGGAACGGCCCATGTGGATCTGCGCGACGCTGGTCCAGATCGTCGCCACCATCATCAGAGCAACACTGGCGGAGCGTGGCGCCGACTCCATCGCCCAATCGGGTTGACCTGCAAGGTCCAAGAGCGATGGCCAGACCGCGCTCGCTCCGAAGTACAGAAAGAACCCTGCAACAACTGCGGCGAACACCTGACCCAAGTACCGGTGCAGAGGATCATCGTGATCGATCACGTAAGAGGCAATCCCCGCCGTGCGCCACAACCAGTAGCTGCGCACAACGGAAACCAGAACAAACCCGGCGCCGAACACCAAGGGAGTAAGGGCTGAGTCCAGCCAATCAATGTCCATCGTTCATCTCCCTTGTAGGTGATTCCAGTTCCGAATGCCGTTTTAGCCGACGACGATGATCCTAATTGCTATAGTGACTATAGCTTCAAGAGGTTTTTTCAGAGCATGCTCAGCATCGGTGTACTTGCCAAACGTGCTGCGACCAACGTCCAGACGATCCGCTTCTATGAACTTCAGGGGTTGATGCCAAGCCCGTCGCGCAGTGAAGGGGGTCAACGCCGCTACACCCTGGCGCATGCTGATCGCCTCGCGTTCATTCGCCATGCTCGAGAACTTGGCTTTCCACTCACAGCAATTCGTGAGCTGCTGGCTCTCGCCGACCAACCCGATCAGCCTTGTGCACAGGTTGATCGTGTCGCGAGCGATGTGCTTGCCGATGTCGAAGCCAAGATCGTGCGGCTTGAATCGTTACGTGGCGAACTTCAACGAATGGTCCGACAGTGTCGGCAGGGTCGGGTTGCCGATTGTCGAATCATCCATGTGTTGAAAGATCACACCCACAGCAGCTGTCTATCGACAGAGCACAACTAACCTCAATTGGACAAAAATTACGCAACCGAAAATGCTGTGCAGGGGTATTTAAGACCTTCGGAACGATTGACTGGAGAGACGGTCGGGATTGCAGCGGAAGTCAAACCGTAAGGTCACAACCAATGAAGTTGGCAGATTCAGTCATGAGACGTCGAGTAAAAGCGCCCTGTGGGCGATCTCTTGATCGCGAACCGTGGGTTCCGTGTCTTTGTGGGAGCGAGCTCCTGATCGCGATCTTCGATGATCCCAACAATCGCGGTCGGGAGACCGCTCCCACAAGAGACCACAAAGTCACGATACCCAATGCCTGTGGGAGCGATGTCCTGATCGCGATTTCGATGATCCCAACAATTGTAGTCAGGAGCCCGCTCCAGCAGCGCAGGAGGGCCGCGCGACGCTGCGACGGGTGCCGCGATGGGTTGTGCGCCGGAAGCTTTACCGATTATTGTCGAATCAAGACCAAGTTCGTTCGCAGGCAAGATCAACCAGACGGGCTCGCATAACCAAGGGCAGATTGTTTCGAGGACAGTTCGCTCACCAGTAACATCACCGCCGCAGAATTATTGACACTGATTCTGCGGCCCCACATAGTCTCGCCGCTATCCGGCCGCAGAGCCGGGGGGACGGACAACAAGCAATTCAAGCGGAGGAAGCATGGCGCCCAAGCCGATCAAGTACGCACATCTGCAAATCGATGGCGAAAAACAGACCATTGACCTGCCGATCTATCAGGGAGCTGAAGGTACGCCAGTCATCGACATCGCCAAGCTGGGCACGGCTGGCTACTTCACCTACGATCCGGGATTCGTCTCCACTGCTGCCTGCAACTCGGACATCACCTACATCGATGGTGACAAAGGCATTCTCCTGCACCGCGGGTACCCCATCGAAGAACTCGCGGAAAGCAGCAACTACCTCGAATTATGCTACCTGCTGCTGAACGGTGAACTGCCAAACCAGCAGCAGAACACCGACTTCGTAAAGCTCATCAAGCGCCACACCATGGTGCACGAACAACTGGCGTTTTTCTTTCGCGGCTTTCGGCGCGACGCCCATCCCATGGCGATCATGTGTGGTGTGGTAGGCGCCCTCTCGGCCTTTTATCACGACAGTCTCGACATCGAAAACCCGGACCATCGCCGTATCACTGCACATCGGCTCATTGCCAAGATGCCCACCATCGCCGCGATGTGTCACAAGTACGCGCAAGGTCAACCGTTCATCTACCCACGCAACGATCTGGACTACGGCGCGAACTTCCTGCATATGATGTTTGCAACGCCCTGTGACGACTACAAAGTCAGCCCGACGCTGGCTCGCGCCATGGACAAGATCTTCCTGCTGCACGCCGATCACGAGCAGAATGCATCGACCTCCACCGTGCGCCTGGCCGGATCAACCGGTGCCAATCCATTTGCCTGCATCGCTGCCGGAATCGCTGCGCTCTGGGGCCCCGCACATGGCGGTGCCAACGAAGCCGTGCTGAAGATGCTCGACGAGATTGGCGATGAAAGTAACATCGACGAGTTCGTCAGAAAGGTGAAGGACAAGGACAGCGGTGTCCGTCTCATGGGTTTTGGTCATCGGGTTTACAAGAACTACGACCCGCGCGCCAAGGTCATGCAACAGACCTGCAAGGAAGTACTGGCAGAATTGGGAGTCGACAACGACCCAATGTTGAAACTGGCACAACGCCTGGAACGCATTGCGCTCGAAGATCCGTACTTTGTTGAACGCAAGCTATACCCGAACGTCGACTTCTACTCCGGCATCATCCTCAAGGCGATCGGCATCCCGATGGAGATGTTCACTGTCATTTTCGCGACCGGCCGCACCCCGGGCTGGATCTCCCAGTGGAACGAGATGATCAGCGAGACCTACAAAATCGGCCGGCCGCGACAGCTGTATCAGGGCCAGAAACAACGCAAGTACGTGGCCATCGGCAATCGCTGATCCGGACAGTGGGGGTGGCCGACTCACTAGCCTTGATTCGACAAGAGTCGGTAAAGCTGCAGTCGCCCCCCCATCGCGGCGTTGGGCAGACCTCTCCGCTGCAGGAGCGGGCTCCTGACGGTAATTGTTGGGATCATCGAAATCGCGATCAGGAGATCTACAAGATCACGCTCTCCTGGTGGCGGTCTCCTGCGATGGGGTTCGCGATCAGGAGATCGCTCCCACAGGGCGCTTGTACTCGACGTCTCATGACTGAATCTGCCAACTTCATTGGTTGTGACCCAATGGTTTTATTTGCGCTCCAATCCCGACCATCTCTCCAGTCAATTCTCCAGTCAATCGTTCCGAAGCTCTTAAATACCCCTGCTCAGCATTTTCGGTTGCGTAATTTTTGTCCAATTGAGGTAGATGCCGGCTACCGCCCTTCTGCCTTCAGCGCTTCGCTTCGGACATATTCGAATACTGCTCTCAGCTCGGTTTCTGACAAGTCATCAAACATCGGCATGCTCTTGTGGAGAAGCGCGCCCTCGGCGACTACTGCTCGAAACGCAGGGTAGCTGGTCAGCATGGCCGATTCACGCAGGTCGGGGCCCGCCGCACCAGTTGAGACCACATTCCCGCCATGACAGGTTGCGCACGACGCCTGGTGATAGAGCTCAAACCCTTTGCCCGCCTGTGCGGCATCGATAATTGCATCGCCTAAATCAACGGGGTTGAACCGTCCGCGAGGACCAATCGGCGGTGGCAGGCTCGCCTTGCCATCCAAGGCAAACGCCAGCATCCGGACGTCTTCCTTGTACCGCCAGCCATGCTGAAAAGCTTCCAGCCCGAAACTTGCCATCCCACCCCAGCCAACCGGCAGGACGACAAACTGCCTGCCATCCACGGCATAGGAAATCGGTGCCGCGTTAACACCTCTGTGCACGTCGAACTGCCACAGCCGTTCACCTGTGCCGGCGTTATAGGCGTTGAAGCTGCCGAGGGCAGTAGCCTGAAACACAAGGTTTCCACCAGTTGCCAGCGTGCCACCATTCCACAACGAATCGTACTGAATTCGCCAGCGGGCTGATTGTGTCACCGGGTCCCATGCCACCAACCCCCCAGTACCATCGTCAGGAGAATTCTTGACATACTCAGTGACGATGGGAATCGTGAAAAAATTGTCGCGAAACTTGAAGTCCATATTCCGGGAATAGACAGCGCCAAGCCGAATCGTCGGGATGTAAACGAGCCCGGTCCCGGGGTGCATCGACGTTGCCTGCCAATTGTGCGCGCCAAACGGGCTTGGATAGATCAGCGTCTTTTCACCGGGTTTCATCCGCACGCCGGGGGCCTCGACAGGCCGGCCTGTGGTCAGGTCGATGCGCGCAGCCCAGGTGGCTTTTTCATACTTTTCTGCACTGAGCAACTTCCCGGTCGCTCGATCCAGCACGTAAAAAAAGCCATTCGTCGGTGCCTGCATCAACACCTTGCGCGGGCTGCCCTGGTGATTGATTTGTGCAAGGATGATATCGGCGGTGGCCTTGTAGTCCCATTGTTCGCCAGGATTAAGCTGGTAGTGCCAGACGTATTCACCGGTATTGGCGTTGAGTGCAACGATACTGCAGAGGAACAGATTGTCGCCCTTCCCTGCGCTGCGTAATTGATGATCCCAGGGATCGCCGTTGCCTACTCCGATGTAAAGCAGTTTGAGCTCCGGATCAAAAGCCATGCCATGCCAAACCGTGCCACCACCGAAATGCTTCCACCACTCGCCGTGCCAGGTTTTCGCAGCCATGGCCATGGCATCATTTTCAAATCCGTCAGCGGGATTGCCGGGCACGGTGTAAAAACGCCACAACAAGTCACCAGACACTGCATCAAACGCCGCCACCTGGCCACGAGAACCAAATTCCGCCCCGCTGGTACCAATGATGACCTTGCCGTCAAACGCACGAGGCGCACTGTTGATCGCTTGATGTTCACCAACCGGAAACACCCGCGATGCCCACTGCACCATCCCGGTTGATGCATTGATGGCGATCAATCGACCGTCTGCCGCGCCGACATAGATGCGCCCCTGCCAATGGGCAATTCCCCGGTTCGTGTTGAACCCAAAGGCAATTCCGCGTGGCGAATGTTTCCAGGCCTGCGGATCATAGGTCCACAGGTGAGCACCCGTGGCAGCATTCAGTGCGTGCACAATGCCGCGGTCGGCCGAAAAATAGAGTGTGCGCCCCACCATCAACGGTGTACTGGTCAGCGAGACACCGTCCGGCACGTCAAACTGCCAGGCGAGTTTCAGTTGCGACACGTTTTCTGCCGTGATCTGTTCGAGCGCACTGAAGTGGCTCTCCGACGTGTCCCCACCTGGCGCTGGCCAGTCTACAGATGCATCGCCAGCCTCGATCGACCGCAACACGCCACTGACCCACACGAGAACTACACACAACAATCGCTGCAAGTTCATGCCCGGATTCCCTCGTCTGTTCGTCCCCTTCGGTATGAAACGCCCAACATTGCGCCATGTCGAGGGCCGGAATGCTGGGTGACCCTGAATAGGTGTCAGCAGCAAGCCATCGTGTAGCATTACCGACAGGCTTGCCGCTGACACGGGAAGACCAGACACAGCTTTTCTGGGCTAGGAGACCTACATGATCGTCGGCATAGATCACATTGTGCTGCTGTGTTCATCGATCAACATTGGCACATCGGTCTATGAAACCCTGCTTGGTCGACCCGCTGATTGGTCAACTCAGGACGATGCAGGATCGGCTTCGGCGTTTTTTCAACTCGAGCACATGGGCATCGAATTGCTGGCGCCCAGCGGGGACGGCCCAATGGCCAGCCGACTAAATGAATTGCTGGCGCAGAATGGTCCAGGTCTACAGACGGTGGTATATGCCAGCGACGCACTCGAAGACGATCACAGGGTCTTCACACGTCGCTCGCTGCAACCTGAGCCCATCGTCAGCGGTGAGAGCACAGATCTCGCCACTGCAGGTAAACGACGATGGCAGCGGTTCAGAATCAACGACGCGCAATCCTGCGGTTTGCGTACCTTTGTTTTGCAACGATCCAGCGACGATCCGTTACGGCCGAGTCAATCGACGGACAGTGCGTTGACCGGCCTTGATCACCTGGTTATTTCAACCGAACAACCCGAGCGGGCTCTGGCGTGGTATGGCGCACGACTGGGATTCAACCTGACGCTGGACCGTACCAATCCCGCGCAGGACTCAAGGCTACTCACGTTTGCGGCAGGGACTGCGAAGATTGAGGTCACCCACCGCACTTCGAATACCCCGGCAAAAAAGACGGATCACCTCTGGGGCGTCACCTGGCGTACTGCCAATATCGAAGCTGCTCATGCACGTATGGTTGCGGCGGGACTTGCCACCTCGGAGATTCGTCAGGGCATGCGCAGAGGAACGCGCGTGTTCACGGTACGTGACGGAACCCTTGGTGTACCAACCCTGATCGTGGCCAACACTTTCGACGATTCGGAGCGGAGCGCCCTGTGACTTCAGCAGAACTGCGTTACGCCCTTAACTCAGACGCGCGCAGAGGGAAGGTGCGCTCAACGAAACAACCATCGATCACGCGGACCGAACCATCACATCGGTATGAACATTGAAGAATACCGCCCGATTGCGACCAGCCGCTTTGGCTCGATATAGCGCCTTGTCGGCAACATCGATCAAGCGATCAGCGGTGACCTGATCCCTGCTACAGGTAATGCCGACACTGACCGTAATCGCACGTTTAGGCCACTGCGCACTTTCGATCGCATGACGGAACCGTTCCGCCAGGAGCACCGCAGCGACTTCGTCTGTGTTCGGCGCGATGACGGCGAACTCCTCCCCACCGGGTCGAGCCACGATGTCGTAGTCACGAACGCTGGAGCGCAGGATCTGGGCAACATCGCGCAATGCATCATCCCCTTCAGGATGACCAAATGCGTCGTTGAATGATTTGAATGCATCAACATCGAGCAGCAGCAGCGCAATCGGCTGTGCGTGTCGACCCGCGCGCGAGACCTCGAATTCAAGGCTTCGAACGAAACCTCGACGATTCTTGAGCCCGGTCAATGCATCGGTAACGCTCTCTTCAGCGAGGCGGGCTCTGTCTAACTTCCAGGGCACGACGATGCAAATCCAGCTCTTTCAGCGCTTCACGCAACAAGAGCTGAGCAACCACTTGACGACCAAGCGCGGCCAATGCTGCCTTCTGTGCGGAGCTGATGTCGCGAGGTTGACGGTCAATGACACAAAGCGTTCCCAATGCGTACCCATCGGGCATGACCAATGGTGCACCTGCATAGAATCTGATCGAAGGATCTCCGGTAACCAGCGGATTATCCGCAAACCGCACATCCTGGGTCGCATCCTGAATTACAAAAATCTCCTCCGGTTTCAATATCGCATGAGCGCAGAAAGCGACGCCTCGAGGTGTCTGAGTTGCGTCAAGGCCATGGTGCGACTTGAACCATTGGCGAGCTGTGTCGACCAGACTGATCAAGGCGATTGGTGCTTCGCAAACATGCGCGGCCAGCAAGGTGATGTCGTCGAAACTTTGTTCCGGAAGCGTGTCGAGGATGGCCAGGTTCTGCAATGCCGCAATGCGCGCAGGTTCGTTCGGAGCGGTCATTGCACCACCTATCTGGGGTTCCGGCTTCATCTGAAGAGTCTAGTTGACTATTTGCAATCGACTCGGTCCCCGCTGTCATCCATCACTCGCCGAGAAAAGGCATGAGAAAGCGATGAGAGGGGGCTGACTTATCCGACCTTTCTCATCGAAGCTCAAGGCCCTCCAGCAGATCACTGTCCCGCCAGGCCTTCAACAACTCGAAACATGGAATCGGCCCCTTGCCATAAACGTTGGCGTAGAGACCGTGGCCTTTGCTGGCGTCACCTTCGTTGTTGTAGTAACCCGGAGTGCACTCAGCGAGGAACTTGGTGCCACCGGCCTGGCTGTCGCGAATCGTCTGCACCCACTCCGCCTCGGCACTTGCCGTAGGCTCCACCACCTGGGATTGCCGCGTCGCTGCGGATTGCAGGATGTAGGCGATGTGACCTGCCTGTTCATCAAGCATGTGCGGGAAGTTCACCGTCAACGCGTTCTGGGTCAGCCCCATGAAAAAGCAGTTGGGGAATCCGTGGCTCATGATGCCGTGCAGCGAACGAATGTTATCGCCCCAGTGCGACGAGAGGCGACCACCACCACGTCCGACAATGTCATACCCGGACCGGCGGGTATATCCAGTGCCCACCTCGAATCCAGTTGCAAAGATCAGACAATCGAGTTCGTATTCAACACCATCAAACACCACGCCCTTTTCGCTCAGTCTATCCACACCTCGACCTTGAGTGTCTACCAGCTTGACGCTCGGGCGATTGAAGGTCTCCAGGTACTCATCGTTGAAGCAGGGGCGTTTGCAGAACTGGCGATACCAGGGTTTGAGGGACTCAGCTGTGGCAGGATCTGTGACAATCTGGTCCACGCGCGCGCGCACCTGGTTCATCTTGCGGAAATCTGCGAGTTCCATGACGCTGGCAAGCTCGAGCGCAGAGGTGTTCTCGAACTCCGAACGATCAACCACCAGCATCACATTACGGATGATGTCGGTCCAGCCATCGGCGACCAAGTCCTGCTCCTGATAGCCACCTTCGACCAGCGTGTTGAAGTTCTCCATGCGATGTTTCTGCCAGCCCGGTAACAATGACGCCTTCCACGCCTGGTCGGTATCACGGTTGTTGCGCACATCAACGGACGACGGTGTGCGCTGGAAGACAAACAACTGCTTCGCATATTCGCCAAGGTATGGCACGCACTGCACCGCAGTTGCGCCCGTGCCGATGATACCAACCCGTTTGTCGCGCAGCTTTTCCAGTCCACCAAAAGAATCGCCCCCGGTGTAGCCGTAATCCCAGCGACTGGTGTGAAAGGTATGGCCCTTGAAATCGTTGATTCCCGGAATGCCTGGCAGCTTCGGGCGGTTCAGTGGCCCATTGGACATCACCACAAAGCGCGCCTTCATGCGGTCGTTTCGATTGGTGCTGATGATCCAGCGGCCACTGACCTCGTCCCAACGCATGTCAGAAATCTGGGTCTGGAAACATGCGTCCCGATACAGATCGAACTTCTCGCCGATGGCCCGGCTGTGCTTGAGAATCTCGGGCGCGCGGGTGTACTTCTCCCTCGGCACAAAACCCAGTTCTTCGAGCAGGGGCAAATAGATGTAGGACTCGACATCACATTGAGCGCCTGGATAGCGGTTCCAGTACCAGGTGCCACCAAAATCGCCCGCTTTCTCGATGATGCGAATGCTCTGCACACCCGCCTGCCGCAGGCGGGCACCAGCGAGCAAGCCACCAAAACCCCCTCCGATGATGATGACATCGACCTCATCGTTGAGCGGCGCGCGCGTGAAACCCGGCTCGACATAGGGATCGTCGATATAGCGGCTGAAGTCACCTTTGACTTCCACATACTGCTCACCGCCGTCGGCGCGCAGACGTTTGTCGCGTTCGATACGGTATTTCTCGCGCAAGGCCAGCGGGTCGAAGCCAAGTGTCGCGATGGTATCGGCGTGATCTGCACGGTTCAGGGACATGGAAACAGCTCCGGTAGCTCTTTTTGGATGGCGTCGCGGGCCGGGATTGCAGACCGGACCCTTGGACCGGAATCATGCCAGCACGCCCGCGGTCTGGCGATAACTCAGTGTGACGAACGATGGTGGTGAGCCCGGAAATGGTGCAGAAATTCCGTTTTTGCCAGTAGGTGTGTGAGTGAAGGCGTACAAAACAGATATGTGTGTCCTCGTGGCTTCCCCAACCAGGTATGTGTGTCCTGCTGGCTTGTCCCTGCTGGCTTGTCTCCCTGTGGCGAAATTGGTTCCAGCAAACCCACAGGCAACACACGTACACGGTCTTCATCGCGGACAAATGGACATTGCGGGCGATATTGAGTCTCCGATCGACGTTACCTGGGAAACGACGGTTTGATTCTGCTGGATACGCATGTGCTGCTATGGCTGGATCAAGGGAGTTCTCGCCTCGGCGAGGCGGCGACAAAGATCATTGAATCCGCCTTGGCGGATGGAGCCGTCGCGGTCTGCGCGATCAGCTTCTGGGAAGTCGCGATGCTCGTCGAAAAGCGCCGCATCGTGACCTCCCTGGACCTAAACGTCTGGCGGAATGATCTGCTGCGCACGGGATTGATCGAATTTGCGATCGACGGACAGTGTGGCATTCAGGCGACGCACCTGCACGGCCTGCCCAGTGATCCGGCTGATCGCATGATCGTGGCAACAGCGTTACGACAATCGGCCGCCCTGGTTACTGCGGACGAGCGATTACTCCAGTGGAACGGGACGCTCCGACGCGTCGACGCACGGATCTGATCTGATCTGATCTGACACTCACGATCGTCGATCTTGTTTCACGAACTGTCTTTGTGCAGGCTGCGTCCTTCGCGTTTTTCAGCAAGGGGAAAATCTGGTGACCTACAGCAGCACCCAACTCTCCGATCTGCAGTGCATCCGCGATGTCGCGCAGCGTTATTGCCGGGGCGTTGACCGGCTCGACGAGGCACTCATGAAATCGGCCTACTGGCCTGAAGCAACCGACGATCATGGGGTCTACGTCGGCAACGCCATGCCGTTTGTCGAGATGTGCATGGTCAGCCATCTGCGGTGGCGCTCTACCAGTCATTGCATCTTCAACCACCACATTGAACTCGATGCCGATGGCACAACGGCCCATGGCGAAATCTACAACGTCACCTACCTATTCCAGAGAGACGCCGATTTCCTGGACACCTGGCATGGTCGTTATCTCGACCGCTACGAAAAACGTGACAGCGAGTGGCGCATCATCGAAAGAGTCTGCGTCCATGAAGGCACGCACAGCGAGCCCATCGAACCGATGACCATCGATGCGCAGAAGTTTCGTCAGGGTTCATTCGACCGGCCATCACAGGGTCGACGTCCGGGACCTTGAGCCTGCGACATGGCGTGCACGGCCGACTCATCGCCGTTCAAGCCGATGATCCCATGTCGATGACCAGCTCGGAGCCGTTCATGTAGCTCGATTCATCCGACGCGAGAAAGAGCACTCCATTGGCAATGTCCTGTGCGCGACCCGCTTTGCCGCCTGGTGTACTGGCCGCGGCAATCTCATGAGGATCTACCGAGTTGCCGGCAAGACGCATCGCACTCGGCGTGACGGTCTGCCAGATATTGGTGTCGATTACACCTGGATGGACGGAATTGACTCGTATGTTCCAACCCGACCGCGCCGATTCCAGCGCCACCCCCTTGGTCAGTAGGCGCACCCCACCCTTTGTCGCGCAATAACCCGCAAGTGTGGGCGAGCCCTTCAGTCCTGCCACAGATGAGATGTTGATGATCGAGCCCCCACCGGACTCACGCATCAACGGTACTCCGGTACGAATACCGAGAAATACACCCTCCAGGTTGACCGCTTGCTGCTTTCGCCAGTCGGCCAGGGTCATGTCGAGGATCGAGCCTGCCCAGGCGATACCGGCATTGTTGACAAGGACATGCAAGCCCCCTTCGTGCACGCGTATGTCATCGACAATCTGCTGCCAGGTGGTCTCGCTGGTCACATCTTGCTGGAGCGCACGCGCATCCCCACCTTCGGCATGAATTCCCTTAATTACGGCGAGCAACCCTGCTTCGTTCATGTCCGTGGCAATCACCCGTGCGCCTTCACGGGCTAAAGTCTGCGCCGTGGCGCGGCCAATACCCGATGCCGCCCCGGTGACCAGTGCCACCTTACCGCTCAGTCGTCCCATACCTGTTCCACCTTTTCATCAAGACGTGCAGCCCACGAATATTGAAGTAGGTGATGCGAGACTCGACGGTTTACTGCGCATCAATCTTTTCGAATGCGGCGCGTGCACTGCGCATGCCTTCCACACCACGCGGGAAGCCGCCATAAACCGTCAGTTGAACCATCACCTCTTCAACCTCGGTACGGGATACACCATGATTTAGTGCTCCCGGAATATGTATCGCCAGTTCTTCAGCGCGGGCGAGAATGGCCAGAATCGCAACCGTCACCAGACTTCGATCCCGACGGGATAGCTGGCTGCGCGACCACAACTCACCAAATCCCCAGTCAAAGGCCAGTTCTCCGACACCGCCCAGTGAGGAAATGATGTTGGCTCGTGCTTTGGCCGGATCATTGGATGTCCGGCCCGCAAACAAGGTTGACAACACATCTGTGGCATCTTTCCACCGAGCCGGGTCGTCCTTCGGGATTGCTTCGCCGCGCACTGGCTGGTGATCAACCTTGTCGACCGCACAAAACACTGCTTCAACGATTCGCGAGGCCTGCATGGCCATGGGAAACCCGGCATAACCCGCCACCTGCAGGATGACCTCTTCAACCTCGTCTCGTGACAGCCCATGATTCAGGGCGCCCCGAACATGACTGTGCAACTCCTCGCCAGCGCCGATCGTCGCCAGAAAAGCCACGACAATCATGCTGCGATCGCGCCGCGAGAGTTGCGGCCTCGACCACAGGTTGCCCAGTACATGATCAACCGCAAAGGAGCCCAGCGCGCCATTTCGATCGACCATGGTGGTGGCTGCCTTGGCAGGATCATAACGGCCACCACCTAACGAGCGCAGCAGATCAATGCCGTTGGTTCGTCGTTCGGATTGTGTACTCATCATCAGTTCCCGACCATAGGTGTTGTTGAAGAGGTTAACCTTGAATCGACAATAGTCGATAAAGCTGCAGGCGCACAACCTATCGCGGCGTCGGACCGCGACAATATCGTGACTTTGTGGTCTCTCGTGGGAGAGGTCTCTTGTGTGCGGTCTCCTGACTGTCCAGACCGCAACTATTGGGATCATCAAAGATCGCGATCAGGAGATAGCTCCCACAAAGTCACGGAACCAAAGGTTCACGATCGTAAGATCGCTCCCACAGGGTGCTTTTACTCGACGTTTCATGACTGAATCCGCCAACTTCACTGGTTGTGACCTTACCGTTTTATTTCCGCTGCAATTCCGCCCGTCTCTCCAGTCAATCGTTCCGAAGCTCTGACTACCCCTGCGCAGCATTTTCGGTTGTGGAATTGTTGTCCAACTGAGGTTAATGCACGACAGACGTGGACTCCAATCAGGAAACCGACGCTGCCTCAGACGACAGACGTGCCGATAGTGCCTCGACACCACTGGGTACGACATACGCATGTGGGGTATAGGTCGGCCACATGCTGCGCACCCTGGGCACCAGACGGGACACCAGGCGCAAAACCTTGTCCTTGGTCGAGAGCGCACACTCGGGACCATGGCGTTTAACGTCGACCGGCGACATAAGGTCTGTGCAGTCGTCGATGAACTTGGCCATGTGGTGTTGCGCAAACCAGCACATCTGCGCGCGGTAGAGCCACTCGCCATGCAGATGCTGATACAGATCAAACGCCACATGCCGATGCTCGATCTCCTCGAGCATATGCCACTCGAACAGTGCGCCAAGTGTCTTGTCGGTGCGCGGATGTCTGAATAGTCCACGACCAATGAGTGCCAGTGCTCCCTGAGTGGTGTTGGCCTCAAAGCCTTCGATGAAGCCGATACGGAACCGGTCATCACGGTCCTTCAGAAACGACTCGAAGTCCTGACGCAGAACTTCGTAACACTCATCGAGACCCGGGTAGTTCTGGGCAAACACCAGCGCGTTGAACCGTTCGTGCTGTTGATAATGCTGCGCCTCCTGGCGGCAGAAACGATCCGCCGCTTCACGCAGCGCTGGGTCCTTGATCTGGTCGAGCACACGGCGGACGGATTTCACGATAAAAGGCTCCAGCAATGCCACATACAGGCCCAGACCTGTCATGCCATAAGAAAATCCGGCATTGCCAGCCATGTAGAGCGGATGAAAATCCGTGACCGGCGGTACTTCAAATGGCATACGTCGAACGGGGATTGCGGGATTGCTCATGTGCTTTCCTGGAATTGACAGCAGCCGCTATCGTACACCTGCAGGCGGTAGCCAGGCTCAACGCAGCCGACGAATCAGGCTCGACGTGTCATTCCGGCCACCACCCATGCGCTGTACATCGCCGTAAAACTGATCCACCAGCGCAGTTAACGGCAACGAGATACCCAAACCTCTGGCCTTGTCGAGTGCAATACCCAAATCCTTGCGCATCCAGTCCACCGCAAACCCGAAATTGAATTCGTTGCGCGCCATGGTTGGCGCACGATTGTTCATCTGCCAGCTCTGTGCAGCGCCTTGTGAAATGACGCCTACCACTTCGGCTACATCAAGCCCGGCTTTTTCCGCAAAGTTGATGCCCTCGGCCAGACCCTGAAGCACGCCCGCGATGCAGATCTGATTGACCATCTTGGTGAGTTGGCCCGCACCCACCTCGCCCATGCGTCGAATCTCCTTCGCATAGACACTCATGATGGGCTGACCCCGTGCGTAGTCCTGTTCGCTGCCACCAACCATGATAGTCAGTTTGCCATTCTGGGCACCCGCCTGGCCACCAGACACTGGCGCATCGAGAAAGCCGATGCCCTGTTTCGCCCCGGCTGCGGCGACTTCATTGGCAAGTTCAGCCGATGCCGTGGTGTGATCAACCAGCAGTGCACCCGCTGACAATCCCGCCAACACGCCGTCGTCGCCGTAGACCACACTGCGCACATCATCGTCGTTGCCAACACAGATGAAGACGACACTCGCAGCTGCGACCGCAGCACGAGGCGTCGCCACAGACTGGCCGCCATGTTCACTGACCCACGCAGCAGCCTTGGCAGAATTTCGATTGAAAACGGTAACAGCAGCCCCCGCGCGTTGCAGGTGGCCAGCCATGGGATAACCCATGGCACCAAGACCGATGAAAGCGAAGCGCCGTCCGGTCAGCGACACGGACGGGGCCAGGGGGAATTCACTCATTGCCAAGGCTCCAGGAAGAAGCCCCTGAGTCTACATGAGCACACCGTCGCGCTCGAAGCCCTGCGCCATCATGATGGAGCGCAACTCCTTCAGTGCATCGACCTGTATCTGACGCACCCTCTCGCGGGTGAGACCGATGGCGCTACCCACTTCTTCCAGCGTGGCAATGTCATGCCCGCGCAGACCGAAACGTCGCGACAACACATCAATTGATTTCTCCGGCAGGCGATCAAGCCACACGTCGAGGTGTGCCTTCATCTGGGTGTTCTGCAGGGTTTGCCATGGATCTTCGGACTTTTCGTTTTCGAAGGTATCCCAGGCACCCCGCTCGGGTTCAAGCACGGAGATCTCCGTGCAAGCGATGTCATCAGCAAGTTGCAGCAGGCTACGAACATCCGCCACTGGTTTGTCTGCCAGTTCTGCAATTTCCTCGGGACTCGGCTCGTGATCGAGCTTCTGCGACAGTTCACGCTGAGCACGCAGGTAACCATTCAGTTCCTTGGCGATGTGGATCGGCAGACGAATGGTCTTGGCCTGATTCATGATGCCTCGTTCCACGGCCTGACGAATCCACCAGGTGGCGTAGGTCGAAAACCGGAAGCCCTTGCTCGGATCGAATTTCTCGACGGCCCGGATCAAGCCCAGGTTGCCCTCTTCGATCAGATCGAGCAGCGGCAGACCGCGATTCAGATAACGACGCGCAATCTTGACCACCAGCCGCAGGTTGCTTTCGATCATCTGGCCGCGAGCCTTCATGTCACCTTTCTGAACTTTGCGGGCCATCGCCTTTTCTTCGTCGGCGGTAAGGAGCTTGGCGCGACCGATTTCACTCAGATAAGTATCGGTGGCATCGACGTTTTCACGTTCGACTTCACCACTGGCCTGCACCGCCTCTTCGAACTCGGCCGCTTCGGCATCCAGTACCATGCCCATCTCGATCGGATGCTTGTCTTCCTGAACATCGTTGCTGCTGGTTTGTGCGTACATGTCTGCTCCTCTGTTTGACCTGATGGAAATCAGCGGTGATCGGCAACGTGTGTCGAAAAACCACATGCGAACAGCACCTCGGCATTGTCGAAGGGTTTTTTCAACAGTGCCTGTGCTCCCGCGGCCAGCATTCGGCTGGTGACTTCCGGTGTATGAAATCCTGTCATTCCCACAACCCGGATGTGGGCGGTCTGGGGGGAGGCCTTGATACGGCGACATACATCGACACCGTCCATGCCTGGCATCATGACGTCGAGTAGAACGACATCCGGTCGATGTGCGGCCACCATGCGTCCTGCCTCAAAACCATCCTCGGCGGAGTACACCGTCAGATCGTCGACCTGGGTGGTAAACAGCGTTACGAGGAACTGGTTCAATTGGCGGTCGTCATCAACCACCAGCAGTGAATGGACCGAAGTCGACAGCTGCGGCAACACCAGGTCGCGCTCTCGCGCAAACCGGCGAACCGCTTCCAGGGTAAATCGGCGGTGGCCACCTGCGGTCACTTGGGCTTCAATCAGACCCTTCTGTGCCCACTGGCGGACGGTGATGGGCGAAACCATCAGCAACTCAGCAACCTCATTCGGCGTAAGGACCGATTTCGGTGTCTGCTGATCGCCTGCTTTCGCCATTCCCATTTCCCCTGCTAACCTGACTCGACGTCGAGGACTTATCCTCTCCCCTCCACCTCGTCGACTTTCGATCTGATCTCCGGCGTCTCGCTGAAGGTCTGAATCGTTTTAATCGATTTGATGTCGGAAGCCACTCTAATCGTTTTAATCGAATTACGTCTACAACGATTTTGTTATAAGTAAGGGAAACTCTTAGAACCACCTACAAACAGGATGCGGTTAAAGCCGCCGAGTTGACCCACGGTTCGAGCGGCACTCAGCTGTAATGCACCTCGCCAGAGGCTCGTTTTGCGCCGCTGGCACGCACCCGTGTCACCTGTTTGAGCACTTCTTCGAGATAGGCTTCAATGACCTTGTCGTGTTCAGGCGAGAGCATGACCTGAATGCCATCCGGTTTGCGGACACGGCTGGAGAACCAGCCGGCCTGATAGAGCCCCTCCCCGGCGGCGAGGATGTCGGCAGATGGATCGCCAAAAGCGATGATCGAGAGCATGGGATCGCCATGCACCACCAGGCCATGTTGCCCGCAGAATTCGACAATGCGTTCTCGCACGGTATCGATACGACGCGCCCGATCTACATAACCCTGCTGACCCAGGTAGTGCAATACCGCCCAGGCAGCGGCGATCGCACCACCCGGACGAGTACCTGCGAATGTCGGTGTCGACATGCGGCCACAAGGCCAGTCTGCAAAGTCAAAAATCTGCGCGGCGTGCAGCGACTTGTCACGATACAGTACCGTGCTGGCACCTTTTGCTGCATAGCCATATTTATGCAAGTCGAGCGACATGGACGACACGCCAGGCAGGCTGAAGTCCCACGCTGGCAGTGCCGGCAGTTGTCGCTCTTCGCGGACCTTCGCCATGAACGGCGACAAATAACCGCCAACACAGGCGTCCACGTGCAGCCATACTCCGCGTTCGATGGCGAGCTGACTGAGTGCCTCGACAGGATCGATCACCCCATAAGGAAAACACGGCGCAGATCCGACCAGCATGATCGTCCGCGCATCGATGGTTTCTGCCATGGCGTGCGGGTCAGCGAGATAACCGTCCACCAAGGGCACACGCACGATGTCCAGCCCCATCAAGTGCGCGCCCTTGTTGAAGGCCGGATGCGCCGAATACGGAACCACGACTTTCGGCTTGCCGAGCACGGTTCGATGCTGCAGGCTCCAGTCACGACACGCCTTCATCGCCAGCAGGATGCTCTCGGTGCCACCGGAGGACATGCTGCCCGCCGCCTCGGCCGGTGCGTTCTGCAGTGACAGGGCAATATCTACAACCTCCTGCTCCATCCGTTTAAGACTGGGGAAAGCCGCCGGACCGAGCCCGTTTTCGGCAATGAAAAGTCCGTAGGCATCGTGCGCCACCTGCATGACATCTTCGCCAGAGTTGAAGACATATACGGCCGCCCGGCCTTCTCGCCATTTCACATCGCGCGATCCCGCTGCGTGCAGGCTGGATTCGAGTTCTGACCAGGCGGTTCCTTGTTCAGGCAGCGCTTTTCGCATCAAGGCTCTCCCAAATTGACATTGAACCAGTGACAACACTGGAATTCGCCACCAGTCTGGCACGCTACAATGTGAGCGTCGACCAACCTACGACCAACCTAAGACAAACCCTCGACCAATCCAGGACCAATCCGGAACCAACCCATGTCAGGCTTGAGCAAACGGGATCTGCCATCCATCGAGCGACTGCTTGCAGATCCCGCAATCGTCCCGCTCTGTGAACAGTTCGGTCTGGAGTTCATCAAATCAAAGCTGCGCGATCTGCAGCAGTCGGTTCGCGCAGGGAAAGAAATCCCCGCATGGTCAGTCATGGCCACCGGATACGCAGAACAACTCGCAACAAGCCTGAGTGGTTTTGGTTACCGGTCAGTGTTCAACCTCACCGGCACCATCATCCATACGAACCTCGGACGCGCCTTGCTCAGTCCCGAACTGTGGCGGTCGGTTGAACCACTGGTCACAAGGCCGATGAACCTGGAATACGACCTCGACACTGGCGAACGAGGCAAGAGGGAAACCGCCGTCGCTGAGCGACTGGCCCGGCTGTGCAAGGCAGAAGCGGCGACCGTTGTGAACAATGGCGCAGCGGCTTTACTGCTGGTGCTGAACACATTCGCGCTCGGTAAATCCGTGCCAGTGAGCCGTGGCGAACTCATCGAAATCGGCGGCAGCTTTCGCCTGCCAGAGATCATGGCGCGTTCGGGTGCAACCCTGCTTGAAGTGGGCACCACCAATCGCACCCGCATCAGTGATTTCGCGAAGGTCGCCGACCAATCTGCAATGTTGCTCAAGGTGCATCCTTCCAACTACCACATTGAGGGGTTCACGGAAGTTGTCGACAACCGAGCCATGGCAGAAGTTGCACTCGGCAGCGGCATCCCGTTTTGTGTTGATCTCGGCAGTGGCGCACTGATCGATCTGGAACGATTTGGTCTGCCTCACGAGCCAACGGCCAGCGAGGTCATCGCCGAAGGTGCCGACCTCGTCACCTTCAGCGGCGACAAGCTGCTGGGCAGCGTGCAGTCCGGCCTGATCGTCGGGCGACGACATCTCATCGACGCACTCAATCGCAATCCACTGAAGCGTGCACTGCGTGTCGACAAGATTACGCTCGCGATACTTGAAGCCACACTGAAACTCTACGAGCGGCCCGAGCAGCTGGCGGAGGCATTGCCGCTATTGAAGACTCTGACAACCTCGCACGCAGTGCTTGCCCAACGTGCGCAAGCCGTTTTTGAGGTGCTCTCTGGGCAACTACCTGGCGCACACATCAACATCGAACCCGCTGACGCACAGATCGGCAGTGGCGCCCTGCCCGATCAGAAGCTTCCCAGTCTCTGCGTCTCGATCCGCGGCGTGTCCCTGGAAAGTCTGGGCACAAGACTGCGGCAGTTGCCGACACCGGTGGTCGGCCGAATCCAGCAGGATGCCCTGTGGCTCGACATGCGAGGTGCCGATCCACTGGACGAACTGATCACAAATCTGCGCACGTTGACTTCGCCATGATCATCACCCTGGCCGGCCACGTTGACCATGGCAAGACCAGCCTCGTACGTGCACTGACCGGCGTTGATACCGACAGCATGGCAGAAGAAAAAGCACGCGGCCTGACCATCGATATCGGCTTTGCCTATATTCCCGACGCAAAACTCGGCTTCGTGGATGTGCCCGGTCACCATCGCTTCATCCATAACATGGTGGCCGGTGTGGCTGCGCATCAGTATGCGCTGCTGGTGGTCGCCGCCGACGACGGCCCGATGCCACAGACTCGAGAGCATTTTCAGATCCTCTCGCTGCTTGGCTTGTCGGCAGGCGTGATCGCGTTGACCAAGATCGATATGGTCGAACCTGACAGGGTCGATGAGGTGCGCCTACAATTGCAGGAACTTGTTGCCAATTCGTTTCTGCAGAACGCGTCGATCATCGCATGCTCCAGTTTGCGTGGTGACGGCATGGCCGAATTGCGATCCCATCTGGAAACCGTCGCCAGCACATTCGTCAAAACCCAGGACAAGGAGCCGCGCTACTTCAGACTGCCGGTCGACCGGGCCTTCAACATTCGTGGCAGTGGAACGGTCGTCACTGGCACCACGCACTCCGGCAGTGTCTCCCCAGACCAGACGCTGACCGTCTTTCCAGACGGCCAGTCCGTTCGCGTGCGGTCGATTCGGGCAGACAACAAGCCCGCCAACAAGGCGGTGGTCGGGTCACGCACCGCCTTGAACATTACCGGCGTGGACGTTGATGAGGTTCCGCGGGGGTCGTGGATCACGAGCGACACCACCGCCGCGTCATCCCATCTCACGATTGATCTGACGTTGCTCGCCGACTACCCACGCAAGCTCCGGACATGGACACCCGTACACGTCTACCATGCCACGACGCATACCACAGCACGACTCGGATTATTGTCCGAGACAACACTGGAACCAGGGTCCACCACTCGCGCCGATCTGATTTGTGATCACCCCCTGCTCGCCTGCTCCGGCGATCGACTCCTGATCCGCGACCAGGGCCTGGATCGCACACTGGGTGGCGGTACTGTCATCGATAACGAGGAACCACCGGCACGGCGTCGGCAGGCCAGGCGCATGAATCGGCTGAACGCGTTGGCGGCTGCAGATTCTGCAACGGCGTTCGCGGTTTTGTTGGCCGATGGCCCTGTTCACTGGAAGAAGTTCGCAGCGTTGTGGGGTCTACCGGCCTCTGCGCCTCGAACTACGATCAAGTCGTCCACTGTAGTGATCGGCGAAGAAACCCTGCTCGCCTCCACCTGGAAGGCGTGGCAGGACGCAGTACTCGCGGCGATCACTTCCCTTCTGGAGTCCGACAGTACTCGCACCGGTGTACGCGAAAATGAACTCCCTGCGAGCGTGCCGAAATCTTACCGGCCAGAAATCCTGCGACAACTGATGAGCTCAAAACGTCTCGCACAAACCGGTGGCGCTTATCATCCACCGCGGCACGCGGCAGTTTTGAGCCCGGCCCAACAAGGCCTGTTAAAGCGACTCACGCCGCTGCTCGAGGTGACTCAACCACCATCCGTTGGCGATCTTGCCAAGGTTTTCGGTCGTGTGCCGACGCAGATGGCCCGCGAGCTCGAAGCACTCGCTAAACCGGGTGCGCTAATTCGGGTCAGTGATAACCGCTACTTTCTACCGGCAGCAGTCGACGCATTGGCCACTGTGGTCGCCGAACTTTCTACCAAAGGCCCCTTTGATGCCCGCACGTTTCGCGACGCCTCTGGGATCGGACGCAATGCCGCGATCGAATTGCTCGAGTATTTCGACCACCTCGGTTACACACGTCGACAAGGTGATCAACGCAAAGTCTTCGGAGACTGGAAACGCCGGACCTGACAGCAGGCCCCAAAGCTGACAAGATCCGCCCTGGAAGAGCATCGTCTCCGGTGGGGCGCGCGGCCTTCAAAGCCGTCGAGGTGCGTCAACGTGCCTGGTGGGTTCGACTCCTACCTCTTCCGCCAGATGTGTTTATGAATCAATGTGTTATGAACTAGTTTGTATAGCGCATACCAATTCGTAGGCCTTTTTGACGTCGATAGCGCCAGCTCCAAACCCAAACTGAGCATCTTGTGAGGGGGTTCGCTTGAAGCACGGGCTATTTGATCTAGCCGCCTGATAGAGGCGTCGCGATGAGAGCGCGAACACTTGCTTCGACCGCTCGGGAACGCTGCCACGCAGTTCGACCCCTCACCCGGTACCCCTTAATACGCCTCCACCCCCCACCCCCCTTCTAACTATGGCGCACATATTTTGGAACAAAAAGTTGTCGCCCGTGGTCGGTACCTGAATGGGTCAAGCCGGTTAATTTCGTTCAGGATCAGTCGTCGGGCTTGGCAACCATTGGAATGGACTCCTCCTCTCCCTAACATAACGTCGTCAATGAGTCAGAATGGAGATTCGAAAACAACCCCCAAGGTAATTTTTCCACTCTTCGCGGCTCTTCTTTTCCTTGCTGTTCCGCACATAGGCGCGCCTTTTCCTGCTGGCTATCTGCTGAATAATTTTGCGCTCCTCCTCACCCCGGGCAGACGGGTTTAGGGTAAGCGCCACTCAACCCCCGTACTTGATCTTGTCAGGTAGTAGTGCCTAGAAGTCCTCGACGGTTTTCGCGTTGGGAAGTTCGGTGAACACGTGCATGAGATACTGATACGGGTTCAGCCCGTGCCCTTTTGAAGTCTCGATCAGGCTATATCGCGAGCGCGCTCGGCTGCTCCAACTGGTTGATTGCCGGATCGCTGCGTGCCGGTCAGCGTGCAGCTGCCGTGATGAGTCTCATCCAGTCGGCGAAGCTGAACGAGCACGATCTGCCGCGCGACAAACAAGATGAGAACGCCGCGACAATCAGGATGAGAAAACGTCGTCTGCTGGCCACCATCTCCGGTCGGGCTACGCCCTCCCTACGTCGGTGGCCAGCAGACGGCGAAGTCTGTGAGGACCTGCGGGGTGATCGCACCCGGTATTGGTCAGGATGACCTTCTTGCACAAGAAGGACGTTCTGATGCCAGGCCGGCACATTAATGATCACCAACGGAAGCTTTACCTCATGTCCCGACCTCAACATTCCGCCACAGTCGCGGCGGCCAAAGCCGGTTTCAGTACCGCCACTGCCTATCGACTTGAAGCCTCGCCCACGCCGTCCATGTCCGATGTGCCATCACCACGCGGCCGTCGCCGCCCTGATCCTCTCGCCGAGATCTTCGATACCGACATCGTACCGCTGCTGCAAACCGCGCCGGGTCTGCGCAGCATCGCCCTGTTTGAAGAACTGCGTCGGCGTCATCCCGATCTGCCGCGCGGTATTCGTCGTACCCTCGAACGGCGCGTCCGCGCCTGGCGTGCCGTGCATGGCCCTGAACAAGAGGTCATCTTTCGGCAGGTGCATCAGCCCGGTCTCATGGGTTTGTCCGATTTCACGGATCCGACCGACTTGCGTGTCACCATCGGAGGCGTCCGTATGCGTATCTGAAGGATGTGCTTGAGCGCTTGCCGACGCAGCTTGCGAGCAGAATCGAGGAGTTGCTGCCGAATCGATGGACCAGTCAGGTCGAACCCGGCTAACAACTTCGTTCAGCATCGGCAAGATGTGTTTGCCGGACGGATGCGGTTCAGATTACCCTTCAACAGAATAGCTACATTTGTTCCTTGCGTGCCTACTCGCTGCAAACTGTCATGGCACACAGGCTCACCTCTTTGAAACATCGCATCACGCAGTTTTGGGCAGTGTATTCACAGACATTGGATCGGAGTATGAAGCGATAGGGAGGGCAGTACTCGGAAGCACGAACGACTTGCGATAGCTATCCGAGTACAGGTCGTAGAGGGTCGCCGTACGTAGTAGGGAATGTTTTCCCACGGATTAGCAGATTGAGGGTGATTCGGACATGGCAATTGAGAGCTGGTCGCGCTAAATCGGACAGTCGCATAAGTGGAATTGCTGCTCAACAATGGACGGAGGTCCAAAGGAGCAGAGATGAGAAGACCGAGACGCA
>JAYSTS010000042.1:0-24206 GCA_043719475.1 Gammaproteobacteria bacterium
GCGCGCGCAGGCGTGCTTGACAGCACGTCGAGCACGCGGAGGGAGCACGCCCAGTGTTTTCGCTGCTATCGGCGTCCGCAGTAGGTCATTCATGAATAGTGCGGGCGAGAGGTCTGGATCAGCACCCATTCATGAGTGCATCGCCGGCCTGACAGCGTTCGGTAGTCGGCCTGTGTCATGCGCACTTCATGAACTGTCGACTGCTGCCCTTGAACCGTAACCTGGTAAAGGTCTTCTTCAATATGCGTCACGCTGATCACGCTTTCCTCCACGGCCTGTGCTGTCTTGTCACGGCATCGCTAGATCACCGACGCTCTGCGAATGCGTGCTGGAGCTTGTCATGACCTCCCCATCGCTTGCTGATCTCGTGGCAGAGCTGGAAGCCACCTGGTACGAGAAAATTCCAATCACCAAGGCCATGCAGGCCAGAGTTGCGTCATTTGATGGCAATACGCTGGTTGTCGCAGCCGCGCTGGGCCCAAACATCAACCTTCATGGTACTGCCTTTGCTGGCAGCCTCTACACCGTTTGCGCGCTCACCGGCTGGAGCATGCTTCACCTGCAGACTCGTCTGCATGCTTGTGAAGGTTCCATTGTGCTCGCCAGCGGCCATATCGACTACCACAAACCAGTGCGCGAAGATCTGGTGGCAACGTGTGTGTTCGGTAATCAGGAAGAGGCCTTCGCGCAGCTTGCCGCCAGTGGAAAGGCAAGATTTCCCTTAACTGCCACTATCCCAGACGCGGATCTTGATGCCGCAGTATTCAAGGGCGAATACGCGCTGCTGCGTCGGGCTCACTGACACATCAGTGGTAACCCGCTGGCCATTCAGAGCTTCTCGGACAACGCGGTGAGTTCATCCAGTTGCCGCTGATACTGGACCGCTTCGTCGTATCGCAGCGCGCAGATCAGTCGTTCGACGCCCAGCTCCTGATAGGCGTCGATTTGCGAGAGGGCCGCCCCCCGGTCTTTCATTGACATCGACGCGAGCACGGTTACCGGACCACTGGTCACACCACGATCAGCGGCCATTCGCGCAAACACTGCCAGATCTTCCGCCAATGCCTGTGGACTGCGGGTCATGGGCAGCCAGCCGATACCAACCCCCAACAGCAAGCGCAGTCCAGTGAGCTCGTGAACCGTCGCAATCGCCTCGGGCTGTTACGATGGGCCGTGGGCAGTGTCGGTCGATACGGAAGAATCAGCGCGCCTGTTCCCAGCTTGATCCTTGATGTGAAACCGCCCAGGCAGGCCAGCGTCGTCAGGGGATCCGTGTAGCGACCTCCGCTGCCTTCCGAATCATCGGGCGGAATGGCGATGTGATCCGTGATCCAGACGGACTCAAAAAGCCGTTGGCTTCGGCTTGACAGGCACACGCACGCATCGTTGCTGCCTGGCTTTGCGGCCCCATATTGCGCATGGTCACTCCGATGTGCATGTCACACGCCTACAAGACGAGCGTCCGAGCGACGCTTGCGCCAGGTCCAGACACGCAGCCCAAGCCCGCCGAAGGAGACGATCACAAACAATCAGTACCACGGTAGTTCGAGCGCACCACCCACCTATGATTGCGCGAAGATCAACCAGATGTGGTGCATGCCAAACGTGTGCAGGCGCTTCCGCCATCGACCCATGAACCGCATGGAGAAGTTGTTGGAGATCGCCGCCATCATCCAAAACAGGACATAGGCAAAACCGTCGAAAATGACCGTAACAGTCTCAATTAGGGCACCCGTCTGTCGGAAGTACAGCACGATGTAGACAAAGTGCAGCCCATACGCGTAGAGATCAGCAGGATCTGCGAACGCTGGCGCCAACCCCATGGAGACGGTGAGTGAGACGATCACCGCCAGGTATATGAGTGTCTTGCTCACGTGAATTTGCGCAGTCTCCTCGAATGGGCAGCTTCACAACTCCGGATAGGGGTCTTTCGAATCGAGCTTGAACGAAAGCGTGCTGCGCCGATCCGGTGCGGGTACCGCACGACCATCCTTTCGCGCGGGTTGGAAACGCCAGCTCCTGACGGTTTCAATAGCTGCATGATCAAACACCATCGGCGGCTGCGAGGTGATGACCATAGCGTTTTCAACGCTACCCGTTTGTGTCACGTCATAACCGACAACCACCTCGCCTTCGAGTTGTTCTGCCCGCGCAGTTGCAGGGTAGACAACCTCCTGGCCACCAATCAGCAACGGCGGCCGATCGCCGCTGGCACAGCCTGCCAGAAACACGAGACAGAGGCTGACGATCAGACACAGCGTCCAGGACCCGCTTTCGTGTTCTTGTCTGCGCGAAAAAACGTACTGATCCATGAAATTCCGGCCGCGTGGTAATCTGCTGATATGCGCAACATACGACAAAACGTGCTCGTGCTGTACCTGGAAACCTCGGCCCTGGATTCGCGAACCATTGCCTGGTCGACTTATGAAGGTGCAAGCACCGCCCGTCACGATGCAGGAGACGCCGATTCGCCACCTTACGACACCGGGCTCGCTGCTTTGCGCGATGGCTGGCGTCTCATTCAGGCGTCCCAACTGCAGCAGCATGCAGCGGGTGATGAATTTCGGGTGGGTTACCTGAAGTACGAATTCTTCTTTGAGCAACTGGTGGACACGGACAGCTCCTCGCCAACACCACAGGAGACGCAACCATGAACAAACCAGCCAATATTCGGTTATCCACGCTGCAGATGGCTCATTTCGCAGCCCGCGGATTCCTGCGGCTCGACGAAGTCGTACCTGACACCATCAATCAGCGGTTTCTCGCCGATGTGGGTCACGTGCCTGCGACCGAAGTGGATAGCCTGTGGAAACACTACGGCAAGATCATGCATTCCAGCGCAATTCCCTTGGTCGACCCAGGTACGCCGCTGGCCTGCGCTTATCCGCAGGACAGCGCAGTGGCGTCCATTCTTGGTTTGCCTCGGGTGCAAGGTGCGATTGAAAGTCTGGTCGGTGCCAACAGTGTTGTTGACCACCACTTCCTGCACATCACCTTCCCAGGACGACTCTACGCAGCGGCGGGGCAGCCGCATGCTGCGCAAGCCACGCATCAGGACTCAACCATCGATCCACGTCGCGCCTTCGACATGCAGATGATGTACTTTCCCCATGATGTCACCCGGGACATGGGTGGTACCCGGTTCATACCTGGCACACATCTGCGCGTCGTGAGTGAGGCCGCGATTGCGCGTTATCAGAATGTGAAGGGTCAGCAGCACATGGTCTGCAAGGCTGGCACGCTGCTCTTCCTGCACCACGGAATCTGGCATGGCGGTGGTCGCAACGACTCCGAGCGACTGCGTTACATGTTCAAGATCCGCATGTGTCCTACGGCGCCACAGACCCTGTTGTGGGATACACACGATCTTGAAACCCGCTCGGAGGCAAGGCCGATCTTCTGGAACAGCAACCCAAGCAATGCGCAGACCATCGAATCTGTTCTCATGACACCCGAGCCCTGGTTCGAAGCCGACACCGGTCGGCTCGAGTTCGTCAATCGCATCAAACTCTGGCGCTATCTCAGCGGAAACAAAGGCTGGGACGCGGATTATTGGCTGACGCGTATCGAGAATGATTACGGCAACGCATGACAACGCCTGACCTAAAACCGGTGCATGATCCGGAGCCGCACAAGTCACTGACCTTCTGGCAGATGGCGCTGAGTACGCTGGCAGCAGCGTTTGGCGTTCAGTCGAGTGCCAATCGCAATCGCGACTTCACAAAAGGCAAAGCCTCGCATTTCATATTGTTCGGCATCGGCTTCACCATCATCTTCGTTCTCATCGTCGTCACCGTGGTCCGAACGGTGCTCGGTAACGTGTCCTGAAAACGAATGGCCAGCATCCGCATCCCGACTATCGATCTGCGCAATCCCGATCATCATTCCCTGATCGACGCCTGTCGGCACTGGGGAATATTCCAGCTCGCAGGACACTGCATCCCGGCTGCGACAATTACCGATCTGCGACAAGCCAGCCAACAGCTATTCGGCCTATCGACTGCCGAGAAACAAACGATCGAACGAACCCGCGAGAACCCCTGGGGTTACTTTGATCGGGAGCTGACCAAAAGCGTGCCTGACTGGAAAGAGATATTCGATGTTGGTCCGTTTTATGGCACGTCCATCCCGCAATGGCCAACAGGACTGTCGGGCTTTCGTCGAGCGCTTGAGAACTACACAGCGGAAGTCCACGCGTTGTCATTGCAAGTTCTGGGGATGATTGTCGACGGACTTGGCATGCACGAGGAGCGGGTCGTCAAAGCGTTCGAGCAGCACACCAGTTTTCTACGGCTGAACCACTACCCCCGATGTCCTGACCCAGCGGGCGCAGACAGTCCAACAGTTCCTGCCAGCGGACGACTCGGTATCGGACATCACACCGATGCAGGCGCTCTCACGATTCTTGATCAAGCAGATGTTCCGGGACTACAGGTGCTGCACGACGGCGTGTGGCATCTGGTACCACCTGAGCCCGGTACCTTCACCGTCAATATCGGTGACGTCGTCCAGGTCTGGTCAAATGATGATTACCCGGCGCCCTTGCATCGTGTCATCGCGAATCAGGACCACGAGCGTTACTCAACCGCTTACTTCCTCAATCCGCCTGCTGACTTCACCTACGCGCCTGCGTTATCAACCGACGTTCAATCCAGGCCACGGTATCGACCGATTCTGTGGCGTGAATTTCGGCAGCGCCGTGCGGCCGGAGACTTCGCCAACTACGGGGAGGAAGTGCAGATCTCGGACTACCGGATCAACTGACACGCGAGCATCAATCAGATTGGGAGCGACGTGCGCACCCGGTCAATACAGGTGCGCATCATGTCCTCGCGCTCGATGCAATCCAGAACGAACCGGAATTGTCGTGCCGCACGAACCAGGTTTTCTCCCCTTTCGCTCACTTTGAACCAGATATCACCCTCGGCATGGTCAAGCAGATAGCGAACCCCAAGGGTGCTGGCGACATACCGAGGAGCAAGCACCAGTTCCTCCATCGTCGGGCGTGGCAAATACGGCAGAAAACCCTCCGCAAGAGCGGTAAAAACAGACGGCTCCACGACCCCACCAACAACACATGCACTGCGCACCAGATCGCCCCAGTCCAATCCCCAGTGGCCGGGCATGAGTGTGTCCAGATCGACTACCGCGAGAACCCGGTCCGATCCCTGAGCGAACAGCAGATTTTCGAACTTGCAGTCACCATGTACATGGCCAGTGTTGTGGGTAAACAAACTCGTCAACGGACGGTGCGCTTCGATCAGCGCGCGCCACTCGGTGGGAACACGCATGTCATCGAAACGATCCAGATAATGGTCGAACTGGTGAAACCCGCGGATTGAGGCCATCAACTGTGGCGGCGGTAAATCTGCCAGGGATCGCTGGAAAACACCAAACGCGGCGCCCGCTGCACGGGCCTGATAAACACTTTCGGGCCGCTTTCTCGCGATACTGCCATCAACAAAGCGCCAAACACGCCACACTTCACCATCGATCAACGCAAACCCTTTTTGATCTCGCGTCGGACGCAGACTCGGCACCAGATGCGGGTCGATGTGCGCCAGGACCCGCTGGATGTTGTGCATCACTAACTGTGGATCAACGAAGACACGTCGATTGATCTGTTGCAGCACCCACCGCTCATCGGCCTCGGTCACGAGCCAGGTGTGATTGATGTGTCCCGCGCCGAGCGGTTCAATGGTCGAAGGCTCCCCCCAGTGGTCCGCAAATGCTGCCTGAGGATTCACTTCAATCGATCAGCCAGCACAAGCAGCACGGCGGGCATGTACTCACCATGCGGACGAAACAGTTGCAACAACCGTGATCGGGCATCGGCCTTCACAAGGCTACCAGCCAGATAATCCAGCATGACGCCTGCGCCTTCCCCGATCGCTCCGAACACCGGCATCACATCTTCCGTCACCCGGTTACTAACTGAAAAAGCGCGCCAGCGTTGACAAGCACGTACCAGTTCCGCGTCCGGCAACTCTTGCACCGCAAGTGCGGACAGACTTTCTGGCAACAGAAAATCGACCGCTCGATCAAGTGTGGACTCCGTGGTGTATGGCCGGGCCTGAGGCATTTCCGATCCACGGATTCGCGCGTTGAGGGCGACCTCTCCCAGCAACCGTGCATACCACTTCACCGGTTCACACAACTCGATGATTTCCAGCGCCGAATCCTCGGCCATGATTGCTGAAAGTTGTTGCCGCTGATTGGCAAGCTCTGCCTTGATGAAGTCAGGGTACCGTGCCAGTAGCCGAATCGGATCGTCAGTGTCCGGGTCGATAGACCAGAGCAACTCTGCAATCGCAGGTAACCGGCTCCAAAGCCGCCCCGGCAGACAGTGCTGATCAACGAGCTCACCCCATAGGCAGGCTTCTCCGCCAACGACCTTGCCCGAAGTGGTTCCCTCGGCGAGGGTTGACTGCTTGCGCCATGCATGTGTCCACCGCATTCCGGCTGCCACGTGCTCAAAGCGTGGATCGGTTAGTAACGCATCCTCTTGGGCCAGTAGTTCATCCTCAGGTGCGGCTGGGTCGTACTGGCCATGCACTGCACCGGGATAGAACAGATCAAGGTAGTAACCGGATGACACGATACAGTCGTATCCTGAGTCAAGCGCTCTGTCGCGGGCTGTCGCCCCTCGCCAGCTCTGCACCAGCAAATTGGGTGGCATCTCCTCATGCAACACCTCATCCCAGCCAATCGCCTTGCGATCACGGCTAACAAGACTCATCACCACGCGCCGGTTGAAGTACGCCTGCAGCGCAGCGGAATCCGCCAACCCCTGCCGCGCCATGAATGCCTGCACACCCGCATGATCACGCCACCAGGAGGAGTGCACTTCATCACCGCCGATGTGTACGTATTCATCGGGGAAGACAGCTACGACTTCAGCCAGCAAATCATCGATCGCCGCATACACCGATTCATCGGCAGCGTTCAGGCAGCCGGGATGCACGCCAAAGCGTGTGCTTGGTTTTGTTTCGTTTTTTGGTTTCGCTTCGTCTTTTAGTATCGCTTCGCTGGGACCCCATTCCGGGTAGGCCGTGAGCCAGCTTGTGACATGGCCAGGCATGTCGAGTTCGGGAACTACCCGCACACCGCGGTCGGCGGCGTATGCAACCAGACCCACGAGCGCTGCCTGTGTGTAGTGTTCTGCACTAGCCAGTTTCGGGAAACGATGTGACTGAAAACGAAACCCCTGGTCATCTGAAAGATGCAGGTGCAACACATTCAGTTTGAGCCACGCCATCCCGTCAATGACCCGCTCAAGAAGTGGAATTGGCAGAAATCGTCGAGCCGGATCGAGCATGAGCCCGCGCCACGGAAAACGCGGACCATCTTCCATATGGCAATGAGGGATACCCTCGGGCCTTGCAAGTTGCGCAAGTGTCGTCAGTCCATGCAGCGCACCCCAGATCGAGTGCGCCTGGATGACCACGCCTGATGCACCTGCCTCAAGCGTGTAACTTTCATCCTGGCCTGTTTGAGGTGCTGCCTCGGCGACCTCCCACCGCACCACAGTCATCAGGCCCGCGTCTGCGGACGAGGCAGCAAACAAGCGCTTTGCCGCACGTTCGACTCTCACCGCATCCGGACCCTCGCAGCGAATCACACGAGGCAGAACCACTCGTTCGGTCGCAAGGACTGCTCGTGTCGGCGAAGGCAGCATCGCTGTCGTCTGCGTTGTATCAGCCTTTCAGCTGCGGGCGACCGATATAGTCACGTTTGCCCACTGGAACACCTTTCATGCGCAGAATGTCGTAGGCCGTGGTCGCGTGAAAGTGCATGTTCGGCAATGAGAACGACATGAAGAAGCCTTCTGCCGTAAACGGCATCGAGTTGGCGCCGAGCTTGAAGGACACGTCCTTGCCGAGCATCGCATTGACGGATTCTCGGGACAGTCCTGCGACAAATGCTTTCGCTTCGTCGATCAACGCCTGCAGGCCGGCGTAGTCCAGGTCCGCCGCACCGGAAGGTGGAGCAAACTCGCCCGCTTGTACGCCGCGTATTGCACCCATGGTGTGGTGCGCCACCGATACCACCTGAAAACGAAACGGCGACATGTCGGGGTAAAGACGCGTTGCAACCACCTCATCAAGGCTGATGCCATTGGCCTGACAGTGCTCAGCACCTTTTTTCAGAAAGCCGGCAACGGCGTTCAGGGTTTGTGTGAACGGTGCGACGGAAATGTCGGAGAGGGAAAGTGCCATGCAATAGTTCCTGCAGTTGGATGATGCGGGTAGTTTGGCACAAGACTTGTGAGTGATGGGGGTCGATGCCACCATCGCGCCTGATCACAACCCAATCGCAGGACGCCGCCACTCATGGATATTCAGGAACGCATGCGGGCTGTACTCGCCGCCGAAGCCGCTGCCATCTCGGCGGTCAATGTCGATGACCAGTATCTGCTGGCCGTGCAGTTCATGCAGGCCTGCAAAGGCAAGGTGGTGACAACGGGAATCGGCAAAGCCGGCCACATCGCACATAAGTTTGCCGCAACCTTATGTTCGACTGCGACGCCCGCGGTTTTCCTGCACCCCGCCGAAGCCGCACACGGTGATCTCGGACTGTTATCGGCAGACGACGTGATGATCGCGTTTTCCACGAGCGGCAAGAGCCGCGAAGTTCTGGAGGTATGTGAACTCGCGAAGCACATGGGTGTAGCGCACGTGATTGCCGTGACTTCGCATCCCGACTCGGAACTACGTCGTTACGCAGACGTCGTTCTGGACATGGGCGTCATTGAAGAACCCTGTCCACTCGGACTCACACCTTCGGCCTCCATGGCGGTGATGCTCGCGGTGAGCGATGCAGTGGCACTGGCGCTGATGGAAGCCAAAGGCATCACTCGTCACGATTACGGGCTGCGTCATCACGGCGGCTATCTGGGTCGGGCCGCACGGACGGACAATCTGCCCTCCAGCTGATAAGAAAACCGGCAGGGCTGCAAACCGGTTGATCTACTCCGGCAGTATTTCAAGCTGCCAATCGCCAGCTCTCTCCACAAAACCCAGTCGTGGCAGGAGACGATTGACTGCGGTGTGACTCATGCAGACCACTTCTCGTGCGCCCTTGGTTTCAGCAACACCTAGCGCATGCCCGACCAACCAGCTTGCCAGCCCCCTGCCACGAAACTCCGGCTGCACGGCGAGTGCCGTGATGCGAAATTGTTCAACGCTTTCCTTGACGAGCAGATACACGCCGATCGCTGTGTCCCGATGTTTGGCGATCCGCAGCAGTGGTTCTGCTCTCGCTGCTTCAACAAGCGGGTCCGCAAGGCCGGACAAAGTCAGCAGTGCCTTTGGAAAGTCCTGCGGATAGGGAAAGTAGATGCGAATTTCACGCGTGAGGAACAGCAGATCAGTGGCCAAAATCAGATGGCCGCCAGCGCCTGCTCGAGATCGGCGAGCAAATCGGCTCCGGTCTCAATCCCGACGCTGACCCGAATCAATCCGTCACCAATACCAAGTTTCTCTCGCACTGCCGGGGGAACGCTCGCGTGCGTCATGATGGCTGGATGCTCAATTAACGACTCCACACCGCCAAGACTCTCTGCCAGCGTGAAGATGCGTACCGATTCGAGAAAACGCCTGGCCCCAGCCAGATCCGTATCCAGCTCCATCGCCAACATGCCACCAAAGCCGGACATCTGGCGACACGCAAGTGTGTGCTGCGGATGACTCGGTAGACCGGGATACATCACACGCTTCACCCGCGGATGTGCTTCAAGATATCGTGCCGTGGCCATGGCATTGTTGGCATGCGCTTGCATGCGCACCGCGAGGGTCTTGAGACTGCGCAGGCACAGCCAAGAATCGAAGGTTGCCTGCACACCACCCACCGCATTGGCCATGAACTTGAGTTCGCTTCCAAGCTTGTCGTCGTCGGTGATGACCACACCACCGATCAAATCACTGTGGCCATTGATGTACTTGGTGGTTGAGTGCAGTACCAGATCAGCACCCAGCTCCAGCGGTCGCTGGAAGTACGGGCTCATAAAGGTGTTATCCACCATGACCAGCACGTCGTGGGCATGCGCAATCGCAGCCAACGCCTGGATGTCTACCAGTTTCATCAGGGGGTTGGTCGGGCTTTCCAGCCACAACATCCTGGTACTGGGGCGAAGCGCCCCGTGTAGCGCTTCGGGGTCCGACAGATCCAGATAGTCGAATGTTATCCCCTGCTTGCGAAAAACCTTCTCGAACAATCGCAATGTGCCGCCATACATGTCATCGCAGCACACCACGTGGTCCCCTTGTGACAGCAAGTGCATGACGGTGGTGGCACCAACACAGCCTGACGCAAAAGCAAATCCATGCCGCCCGCCCTCGAGATTGGCCACGCACTGTTCGTACGCGGCACGGGTGGGATTGTGCGAGCGGCTGTATTCGTAACCCTGATGCACGCCTGGAGACGACTGTGCAAACGTCGATGTCAGGTACAACGGTGTCACCACCGCACCGGTCACCGGGTCAGGTGACTGGCCAGCATGGATCGCCCTCGTCTCGAAGCCCAACTGCCCGATGTCATTGTGATTTTTCATGTTGGCACGTTAGCTACCACCGGCCTGCGCGGCAAGGCTTTGCAGTACACTGCCTTTATCTGGACCCGCTACATCGAGCGTTCGGGACCAAGCTGCCGAAAAAGGAGAAATCATCATGTCGAGTGTTCGAACCCTGTTTAGCGTTGGCTCTCTTTTTTGCTTTTTGGTGGGCGTGACCACCCTGGAAACTGCGCAAGCCGCTGGTAGCAGTGGCGGCGGCGGTGGTTTCAGCGGTAGCACGTCCATGCCAGAGCGTCAGGCAAAGTCGCCTGAGGACATCGCCAATGGTCACTACAAGGCAGGGCTTAAATTTAAGGCGAAGGCCTGGAAGTTGGAAGAAAAGGCTGCCAAGGCGACCAAAGACACCAAACGCGAAAAGTTGCTGGCAGACGCTCGCAAATGGTATGAAAAGGCGATGGTGTCGCAGGCCACCGCGATCAAGGTCAACGAACAGCATTACGAAGCTGCCAACGAGCTCGGTTACGCGCTGCGCAAGACGGGCGACTATCGCAAAGCCATTGGCGCCTACAACTACGCCTTGCAACTAAGGCCGAGTTTTTATCCGGCGATCGAATATCGCGGCGAAGCATTCCTGATGATGGGGTTCATCAAGGAATCGCAGGACGCCTATCTGACGCTGTTCCGCAACGATCGGGAACTGGCAGATCAGCTCATGGTGACCATGGAAAAGTGGCACGCAGACCAACCTGATGGGGACGCAAAAAAAGCTTTTACGGACTGGTTGGCCGAGCGTAAGCAGCTCGCCTTGATCGGCCGCGATCTGTCGTCAAACAACACCCGCACCTGGTAGGTTCGAACGCTGCGCGGATTCGCTCTCGTCCTGCTGCTGGCGTGCGCCTATGGGCAAGCCAGCGGCGACTACCTCTGGCAACTGCCTGAAGGTCTACTGCCGCCACCGGTTCCCGTCGATAACCCCATGACCGAGCCCAAGGTTCGCCTCGGGGAGATCCTGTTCAACGATCCTCGGTTGTCCAGGAACGGGACCACGAGTTGCGCCACCTGTCATGACCCAACGCGGTCGTTCGCCGATGGACGCCCGACGGCGATCGGCGCGCTAGGTGATCAACATCCGCGCAATACACCGACGTTGTGGAACAGTGCCTACAACGTTTCGTTTACGTGGCTCGATGCAGGCCTGACCACTTTGGAGCAACAGGTGCGAGTGCCATTGACCGGCACCGCACCTGTCGAAATGGGATTTACACCCGCGCGGATCCCGGCTCTCCAGACTGACGTGATCCTGAACTCCCAACATCGCCTGGCATTCGGGAAAGAACCGATGTCGGTCGATACCATCATCAAGGCAATCGCTTCTTACGTACGCACCCTCATTCGTATCGATCGCCCGTTTGATCGTTACTTTCTGAACGACGACTCATCAGGAATGACGCTTGAAGCAAAACGGGGACTGGCGCTGTTCTTTTCGCCGCGTCTGGGCTGCAGCAATTGCCATGCGGGCGCACATCTTTCCGGACCCACATACGAAGCCGGTCAGATTGTCGCGCCCGTGTTTCACCGAACTGCGGTCAGCGACGCGACATTTCCGGTTCGAGCGCCAAGCCTGCGATTTGTCAGCCTGACAGCGCCTTATATGCACGATGGGAGCCTGCCAACACTTGCGGCCGTGATTGAGTTCTATCTACGTGGCGGTGGCCAGAATTCGGAACACCTGAATCGATTCGAGTTGACCGACTCTGAACGTCGCGAGCTCATCGCCTTTCTCAAAACGTTGTGATCTCCCGATCCGTACCTTTCAGCTCCGTACCTTTCAGCTCGGTACCTTTCATGGATGCGGACCACGCAACGCCTTGACCAGCGCTTCCAGCTTGGCCGCCGTCACCTCTGCTGCCGGAATGGGCTCACCGGCAATGATGTGCACCCGACTCCAGAATCGTCCCTTGGGCCGGAACACACCATCACGATGACTGAAAAAACTACCCCATAACCCTCGCAGCGCCATCGGCAAAACTCTGACCGGTGTTTCCGCAATGATGCGTTCGATCCCACGTTTGAATTCGGCAATCTCCCCATCGCGAGTAAGCGCACCCTCCGGAAAAATACAGAGGAGATCACCGGCTCGAAGCCCATTGTGGATCGTTGTGAACGCAGCTTCATAGGCCGAAAGATTGGCAGCCTTTGAGTCAATCGGGATCGCACGACCGGTGCGGAAAACGAAATTGAGTACGGGCACATCAAAGATCGGCTTGAACATGACAAAACGGATCGGCCGTCGAACCGCCCCGGCAAGCAACAAGGCATCCACGAAGGTCACATGGTTGCACACCAGGACCAAACCACCGGTGTCCGGAATGCGCTCGAGGTTCTCGTGGGTCACCCGGTACATCGTGTGGCTGAGCAGCCACACCAGAAATCGCATGGCAAATTCCGGCACCTGCCGAAAGACAAACAGGGACACCACAACGTTCATCACAAACAGCGTCAGCAGCAGTTCCGGAATGGACAGGCCGGCAAATTCCAGCAAGACGATGGCCAGCAGCGCCGACACCACCATGAAAATGGCGTTGAGTACGTTGTTGGCAGCGATGATTCGGGCTCGCCTGTCTTCCGGCGTCCGGATCTGTACCAGCGCATACAGCGGAACGATGAAGAGCCCACCAGAGAATCCAACGAGGAAGATATCCAACAGCACACGCCACGAACCCGCGACACCCGTGAAGCTCTGCCAGGTTGTGGCCTCAACCACCTGCAGGGACTCAATGGCGAAATAGAGATCCACTCCCGCCAACGACAGTCCGAAGGCGCCGATGGGCACGATACCCATCTCGATTCGACGACCGGACAGTCGCTCGCAGGCGAGCGATCCCAGTGCAATAGATAGCGTGAACACCGCCAGCACCAGAGTCACTACTGACGAGTCACCATGACAATGCAGTCGCACCAGGTTCGGGATCTGCGCGGTCATGGCCGACCCGAGCAGCCAGAACCAGGATATCCCCATGATGGAGAGATACACCACATGGCGCCGCCTTGCGATACGCAGGATCGACATCGTCTCCTTCCAGAGATTCCAGCTCACCGTGACCGTGCTTCCGGACGCTGGGGCCGGCGGAACAAACATCGCCGAGATCAGCCCGGTTACCGAGACTGCTACCACCAGCACAGACAGCACCACGCCGACATTGCTCATCGCGGCAACCATTCCACCAGCAATGGTGCCGAGAAGAATGGCCACAAACGTCCCCATTTCGATTTGCGCGTTGCCACCCACCAATTCCGACTCATGCAGATGCTGGGGCAGCACAGCGTACTTGAGCGGACCAAAGAAGGTGCTTTGCACGCCAAGCAAAAACAAGACCGTCAACATGCCAACTACGGACTGACTGACGACGAACACACACGCAAAGATGGCAATCACCACCTCTGCCATCTTGCAGTAACGGATCAATCGCGCCTTATCATACTTGTCTGCCAGCTGGCCAGCCACCGCCGAGAATAGAAAGAAAGGCAAGATGAAAAGCCCTGCCGCAATATTCACATACGGATTGCTGTCCTCAGCGCTGACCAGTCCACCAAAGACAAAGATCAGCGTGATGGCAGCCTTGAACAGGTTGTCATTGAATGCGCCGAGGAACTGCGTGAAAAACAGCGGCGCAAATCGACGTTCGCCAAGTAACCGGAACTGACCGCTGTGCTCGAAATCACTCATATCGGCACATCCCCACGAATGGTGACACGCCACAATCGTCGGTGCTGCGGGAAATAGTCGTTAACTGGCTTGTGCTGCGTGATGCGATTATCCCAGATCGCAATCGTCCCGGGCTGCCATTGCAGGCGAACCGTAAACTCGGGTGTCACCACGTGCGCATATAACAAGGCAAGCAGCGCGGCGCTCTCTTCACGCGTCAATCCTTCAATTGCCGTGGTAAACAGACGGTTGACAAATATCGCCTTGGCTCCAGTTTCCGGATGTGTGCGAATGACCGGATGGCTAACCGGTGGGTTCGCGGCAATCGCCGGCGCCAGGCGCTGCGCGCCACCCGGCTCGGCGAGACTCTCCCTGAATCCCTGCCGGAAATCATGCGTTGCGCGCAGTGGCAAGAGAAACTCACGCAGTGGTTTCGACAAGGCTGCAAACGCGGCACTGCTGCTAGCCCAAAGTGTGTCGCCACCGAAGCTTGGCAGCACATTGGCATAAAGCATGGTGAAGTGCGGCGGCGTGGGGCTGAACGTCATGTCCGAGTGCCAGACTTCAATCTTGCTGGGCTTTTCCGCAGTACTCTCAAGGATCTGAACGGCTGCGCCCCGGTCGATGGTCTCGTAGGCCTCGTGGCCCAGGATTTCACCGAGCTGTCGAGCAATGGCCGCGTAGACCTCGACATCCATCGACTGGCCCCGAAAAAAGGCCACCCCATGTTCGGTGACGAGTCCGCGAACCTGTTGCACGATAGCGGGATCACTCGCCATGCGCGACAGATCCAACCCTTGAACTTCCACGCCAAGGGCGCCGGCTGCTTTCGTGATCTCCATTGTGTCTGCCTACCTGCTTTGTAAGGTCGCTGTTGCAATGAAGCCCATAATATCAAACTGATATGAGCTGGGTGCCTGTACAAAAACTCCCGCAACTTCACACGAAGACTTTACGCTTCAAAAAGAACGTGTAACCCTACCTGTTGGGCGAAGAATCGAGGACGTTGATTACGGCGAGATGTAGAGAAGTCAGTGACACTGATTCATTTTCGTATCGATACTCTCGCACTCAACATTGGCGGTGGGAAAAACGTCGCGGGCATTTCTAGTTCAGAGAGAGGCTCTAACCAAGTCGGCAAGATCGCCGCGTACTACCTGCGCTCACGGTTCCAGCCACTGTCAAATCCTAGGCGCGTGATGGTTCATCGTTGTAACTTAATCGCTGCGCCTTCCTCGCCTCTGTCCAAGGGTCTGTTTCCTGCAAGGATTTCGTACCGGCGCCACTCGCCAAGGTTACGGGTACGACGTGTGAAGGCTCATCCCAGTTCTCAAAGCTCTGATCGGCGTTCGCAGCTACCGTGCCTTCTGTTTCCTGAGGTACCATCCCGGGCATCGAGCGCGCCAGAGAGCAGTGTGTCCAAGTCGTCCAGGTCTCAGTTCACTCCTGTATTCAATCGGCTTGGTTCCTTCTGCGGCTTGGCAGCGAAGTTTCTCCAATTCGGTTTGCACTCGTTTCTGTTTTCCTTGGTCGCGCTGTACTTCAAGCATCTTCGCCCAACAATGCAGTGCATCGGACCCGCTGGGTGTTCACGCCTTTTGCCGGAGGCAAAAGTCGCGCCCACCCATCGGTCCGCTGACCGCAGGCGTTATATGGAAGATTGAATTGAATACCTACAAAGGTCAGGCTTCCAGATGTCAGGAGAGAGAGAATCCTCCTGACGATTCTCATGAGGGACGGCACACGTCCCATGTCCGCAACATCGCACGAGATGCTTTGTTTTCTGGTTATCAGATTTACAGGGAGTATCTATGTTGGTTAATTCGTCTGTTGCCTCGCGTTTGGTTCGTGTTTTCTGCTTCTATGCGCTTCGCTAAGTTGCGCAACTGTTCGCGCGCACGCCAAAGAGTATCAGCCAGAGAGCGATGTCGTGACGTCTTTCTCTGGGCCGGATGCACTCGACAGAGTGCACAGTACGGCCATATCGAGCGGCCAGCAGGGGATTACTCAGCAGCCATCGAACTCGAGCAGCAGGCGCTCGCCGACGCTGCTAGCCGATCTTTGTCGGTTGGCCGCGTCTAGGCCTTGCTTGCACTGGCCCGCATCACATTCGGTCGTGGTATTGACGTCCGCTTGTCAGAGAGCGAACTCGATCAGCTTCAAGCGTGGTTGAAAAAAGCTGAGGACGCCATCAACAGCACAGGCTACCTCGCGCGGCTGCCGTACCTGCGGGAATTGCGGGCTGAACTCGCGCTGCGGCGTGAATCCCTTTCCCACTGACCCAGCATCGGCAGCGGATATCGCTCAAACGTGACCACAACATTGGGTACTATCGCCTGACGCCCCGGTATTCGAGTACTGACCATGAGTTCACCCACTATCGATCTGGCCGCCTGTCGAAAACTTGGCATGGGTCTGAAACGCCCGGAGGACGTGGTGGTCAGTCGTGACGGTGCAGTCTGGGCCTCCGACCAGGCCAGCGCCTGCGCACGCATTGAGGCTGATGGCAGCCTGACCCGTGTTGGCAAAGTTAATGGTGCGCCGAATGGCATCAACATGGATCTGCAGGGTCGGTTGATCATCGCCAACTTTGGTGGACCGGAAATCGGTCATGGCCCATTGCAACGCCTGGACCCAACCACCGGCAACGTCGAACTGCTCTGTGGTGAGCTGCAAGGTCGCAAGATGTGGGCGGCCAACTATCCACTGATTGATACGAAGGGCCGGATCTGGTGTTCCCATTCCACCTGGAATTCTCTCGACACCGCAGACCACGGACAACACGATGGGCTGGTATTTCGCCTTGATCCTGACGGAACCGTTAAAGTGCTGGCCGAAGGGATCAAGTTTGCCAATGGTCTGGCTATGGACTTCGACGAAACCCACCTCTTTGTCTGCGAAACTGTGGGCAACGGCGTGATTCGTTACCCCATCAATGCCGACGGCTCACTCGACACACCCACACAGTACGGACCGATCCTCGGTTTGAGTAACCTTGAGGTCCAGCATCTCCGGCCTCTGTCACCCGAACGGCGCAGCCAGCTCGGTGCGACGGATGGCTGTGCGTTCGACCAGGACGGAAATCTGTGGGTGACGCTGGTGATGGCGAACAGAATCGTCGCCATTACCCCCACGGGCGAGGTGGCGACCGTGTTGTCCGACCCCACTGGACGCCTGATGCGAAATCCCACCAACGTGAGCTTCGGTGGCAGTGACCTCAGGGATGTCTACATTGGCAGCATCTCCAGCGACTATGTCGTGCACGCGCGCAGCCCGATCCCGGGCATGCCGCTGGCCCATCAACGCTGAACGCGGGCGGTAACGGATGAACGAACGGATCTTCACTGCCCATGACGACCACTTCCACTTCGACCTGATGGGTGAAGACTGGTGGGCCACGGAGACCTCCTGGTTTTCGTTTCATCATCCGGAGCGTCGGCTCGGTGGCTGGTTCTACACCCTGGTGCGACCGAATATCGGTACGGTGGCAGGCGGTGCCTGGGTGTGGGATCACACCGCGCATCTCCCCTGGGACGTGCCCTACTCCGCAAACTACTCGGCTCTGCAGTTGCCGCAGGATACGGATTTTACCGATTGCCTGCTGCCCACCGGGGTGTCGATCCGCGTGCTCGAACCCTGCATGCGTTATGCGCTCGTCTTTGCCGACAGTCCTCGACTGCAGGCCAATCTGGTGTTCGAAGGGGTCATGCCGCCCGCACCACTGACTGCGGTGGGCTCAACCTTTGGCAGTGCACATCACTTCGATCAGTTCGGCCGGGTCACTGGCGAACTGATCCTGCATGGCGAGACGATCAGCATCGATTGTATCGGCATGCGTGATCGCACTTGGGGCCGCCGACCGGAAGATCGGCCACGGCAGGCCGCTTATGTAACCGGTGCCGCTGATGCCGCAAACGGTTTTCTCGCTGTGACCAATATTCGGCCCACGGGCGACCTGGTCGCCTACGGCTTCCTGCGTCGCGATGGCGAAACCATTAGCCTTGCCAGTGGTGAACGTCGTGTTGAGCGTGACCCTACCAACGGCTGGGTTACGCGGCTTGAATTGATCGCGCGGGATGCTGCAGGTCGAACGCTTCACGCTATCGGCACTCCGGTGAGCAGGATCATCCTGAACCGGCACACCTTCATCGATATCAACAGCCTGATTCGCTGGGAGGTTGATGGCCTTGTTGCGTGGGGCGAAGACCAGGACATGTGGCCGGTACACCGCTGGTCCCAGCGACAGCGCGACAATCAGCATCAGGCCGGATAGTCACCGATGAATTTTCACCCCATCCTGACTGCCGAACGCATCGCCGATCTCACCCGTCGTGGTCTGTGGCCGAATCGGCTGGTGTCGGACCTGCTGGACGAAGCCGCTGCCGCCGCACCGGAATCGACCGCCATTGTCGACCACAACAGCATGACCGGACTCTCTACCCGACTCAGCTATCGCGAACTGCAACAACTCTCGATGCACATTGCCGGCAGGTTCCTCGAGCTTGGCATCAAGCGTGGTGATGTGGTCGCCGTACAGCTGCCGAACTGGTGGTTTTACGCGGCGGTGTATACGGCGTGTGTGCGTATCGGTGCGGTGATCAATCCTCTGATGCCCATCTTCCGCGAGCGTGAACTTGAATTCATGCTGGGTTTGTCTGAAGCACGCATGCTCATCGTGCCGCGCGAATTTCGTGGTTTTGACTACCCAGGTATGGCCAGCACGCTGCGTCACAAACTGCCGAACCTGCAACATGTGTTCGTTGTCGGTGGTGATGATCCGGCCACTGCATTCGAAGCCTGCCTGCTGGAGCAGACACTCGCGACTGGTGTTGATCACATGGCCCTGTTTCGCTCTCTCCGCCCGGACCCTAACGACGTCACCGAGATCATGTACACCTCGGGCACCACCGGCGAACCCAAGGGCGTGATGCATACCGCCAACACCCTGCTGTGCAAGGCGCTGCTCGCCAGCGAATTGTTTGGTTTTACACCGGGTGATCACATCTATATGGGCTCACCCCTCGCCCATCAGACCGGTTTCATGTACGCCGTCATTCTCTCGATCTACCAGCGCTGCAAGTGTGTATTGCAGGATATCTGGGCACCGGCTGAGGCAGCACGGCTGATCGCCACCGAACGTTGCACCATCACGCTCGGCTCAACCCCGTTTCTTCGGGATCTCGTGCAGACTCCGGCGACCAGCGATCACGATCTTGCGTGTCTTCGCCTGTTTCTTTGCGCCGGCGCACCGATCCCGCGCACGCTGGTGCAAGAAGCCCACGACGCCTTTCCGAACCTGCACGTGATGAGTGCGTGGGGCATGACTGAAATCGGCATCGTCACCGCAACCTGCCCGGGTGACCCGCAGGAGAAGATCATCGAGACCGATGGTCGGGCACTGCCGCATCAGGCGGTGCGGATCATCGACGAACACGGCAGGCCCGTCCCGCCTGGTGCTGAAGGCCGATTGCAAGCACGCTGCGCAACCACGTTTGTCGGCTACCTAAAACGTCCTGACGCTTATGGCCTTGATGCCGAACAATGGCTCGACACCGGTGATAACGCTCGCATGGACAGCGATGGTTACATCCGCATTACCGGGCGCTCGAAAGATCTGGTCATTCGTGGTGGCGAGAACATTCCAGTGGTCGAAGTCGAAGCACTGCTTTATCACCATCCGGCCATTGTTGATGCAGCCATCGTGGCGATGCCCGATCAGCGCCTGGGTGAACGCGGCTGCGCCTTTGTCACGTTGCGCACCGGCAGCCATTTTGATTTCCGGACGATGGTCGACTTTCTGCTCGCACAATCACTCATCAAACAATATCTGCCCGAACGACTCGAGGTGCTCGATGAATTTCCCCGCACACCAAGCGGCAAGATCCAGAAATACAAACTGCGCGAGTGGGCGAGTGTCCTCACACCACACAACACCTGATCTGCAGGAAGTCCTGGCATGAACGAAGCTGAATTGTTGGAACGCATCGCACAAACGTTGAGGCAGGAGATCGGCCCGGCGATCGATGCCGAATATCCGAAGACGCAGGCGTTCATGGCCGCGGTGGTCCTGCAGAAGCTCGGGCAACAACTCAAGCTAGCAGCTCTTCATGAAGCTGCGGAACACGAAGACCTTGAAGCTCTGCTGGTGGACCTGAATCACAGTGCATACGACCTGCCAGTGCCGGTGCAGGCCGCCGTGGAGAATCTCGCGCGTCATCGGAACAAGACGGCGTTGTGCACACTGATTGAATCACTCTATGCCGCCCGAACCATCCTCGGGGATGATCGCTGCGTGGCACTACTGGGACGTGTGCGTCAGACACTGCGGGCGGACATTGATCGCCAGGTTGAGTACGCGGCATGAGTGGTATTGGCAAAAGCAGCGAAGAAAATTCGTCGAACTTTCAGGCAAAGGTCCTCGAATACTTGCGCACACGTTTGCCGGACGCGAGTCATCTCGCCCTGCATGACGTACAACGCATCGCCGTCGGTTGGTCGCATGAAACCTGGTTGTTCGATCTGCACTTCAGCGTGGGCGGCGTGGTACGACACCTGGGCCTGTGTTTGCGTCGCGATCCGGGTAACGCCTTGTTGCGACACCTCTCGGATCTTGAGCAGCAGTTCCGCGTACTTCAGTGTCTTGAACACACGGCGCTGCCGACGCCGAAGCCCTATTGGTTCGAGGCGGATACGACGCTGCTGGGAGCACCCTTCCTGGTGATGGAAAAGGTTCGCGGCGTCTGTCCGAGCCCGTGGGGACGGGATGGTCGTGCGTATTACCAGGCCGCTGCCGAGCGTGGAACCTTGCCAAAGAGTTTCACGACGACGCTGGCCACACTGCACACGCTCGATTGGCGCAAGGCCGGGCTTGATTTCCTCGGCGTACCAGCCGCAGGCACCGACTTCGCCCTCAGGGAAATCGCCAAGTGGCGCGAATTGATCAATATTTCCGGGCACGCGCCGGAACCCATCCTGACGGATCTGATCTGCTGGCTGGAAAACAACATCCCTTCGACTGATCGTGTCACCCTGGTGCATGGTGCCTATCGCACCGGCAACTTCCTGATCCACGATGACCAGGTCTCGGCGGTGCTGGACTGGGAGCTGCAGGTCTTGGGCGATCCGATGTATGACGTCGCCTATGTGCTCAGTGACCTCAATCGGGAAGGTACGCCACTGTTATCGAACCTGGTCGAACGGAACGCTTTTGTTCGCGACTACGAAGCCGCCACCGGTTTCGAGATCGACGAGGCAGCCTGCCGCTATTACAACGCGCTGTATGCGATGCGCTCGGTGGCCTTCTGGATGAGTGCTTCCGGCCTGTACGCCGACGGACGCAGCAACGATATCCGGCTGGCGCGCACGGCGTGGTCGGTGCCGGTGGTACTGGAACGTGCGGCACGGGATCTGGGCTATTGACGGTTGACCATAAGCGTCTGCATTCACGGTTACGTGTTTATCATTGGGAACACACACGAGGGTCGGACTCATGCCTATCTCAAAAAAACTCGCGCTCGACGAAACCCAGATCACTGACATCATGAGCGGCTGCTGGAATTGTCGCATTGCCACCATCGGACCCGGCACCAGGGTCAACCTGACACCCATGTGGTTTGGCTGGGCGGGCGGACGGGTTTACATCTACGGTCGCGGACAGAAAGTGGTGAACCTCAGACGCACGCCGTCCTGCACGATCATCGTCGACCGCAACGAACGGTTCCCCGAGCTTCAGGCCGTGATGTTGCAGGGTGCTGCACACGTCCTCGAAGATGCAGCCGCAGAATCAGCGGACCCGTATCTCGCCGAGGCAAGAATCCAGATGGGTCGCAAATATAATGGGGGGCATGGCGCACCGGCTGCGGAAACTCCACCACCGAACAACGCGACGGCGCGAGGGAATCATGGCCGCTGGATCGTGATGGTGCCGGATTCGACCCTGACCTGGGACAACTTCAAACTGGCGACACTGAAGCGTTCCTGACGACAGGTTCAGGGGCAGCAGGGCCGGCCTGTCAGGCACGTATGCTCTTCTGACCGCCCTTGCGCCTGCTCTTCGCCGGTAACCCCGACGCGCTAAGCCACTGTCTGGCCGTCATCGTGCGCGCCATCCAGACGGATCTGACCCATCGGGCCGGACTTGCCGCCACCAGCCGCACGCATCACTATTCAGAGCTCCTCGAGAAAACACCCGTTGTCTTTCCTTTGCTCAGGCTGGACAGAGTACCATGTGGGCCAATCGATACAGCCAAACGGTGCCAGCGTGTCAATCCCACCCTTGGCCCACAAGCCCATCAGAAAAGTGCCCGCGCGGTCACGTGCTACAGACAGCCTCATCCGAAACCCGAAGCAGTTCTGGCTGATCGATTTCAAGCGGCACAACGCCAGCCAGAAATCCTCGCGCAAAGCGTTCCATGAGCTGGTCGATCGCGTGAGAGCGTCACCGGGAGTCGTCTTGTACGAGGCGGTCGAGTCCGGGGTGCCAACCTACATGGTGGACGTGATCGCCGGGGCAACGGGCGAGGCAGCCACGCATGTGATGGAGATGATTGGCGTCTCGCAGACCACCTACCGACGCAAAGACGAGGCGCGCGAGCCCTTGCCGGACGCCGCAGGCCACCGGGTGATGGGCTTCCTCCGCGTGATGGCCACGCTGCGCCGGCTTCTCGAAGAAAGCGGCGATCCCCAGCAACTGGTTGAGTTCGACCTGGATACCTGGGTGGCAGGTTGGATGCGCGAGCCGCTGCCCGAACTCGGGAACAAGACACCTGCCGAGATGCTGCGAAATCCTGAGGGCCAGCGCGTGGTCGAACTGGTTCTCGAGCGCATGCGCGGCGGCCTGCCGGCGTGACGGTGCACCTCTGGCGTGTTGCCTCCGACACGCCAACCTGGAGCGCGGACGACATGAGCGGCAAGGGCGCCGCCAGCAAGGGCGCGCGGTGGAACCACGCGGGTGAACTCGTCACCTACGCCGCGACCTCGGTCTCACTGGCGGCCTGGGAGACACGCGCTCACTTCGGCCGTGGAGCGGCGTTGCCATGGAACCGCTTTCTGGTGCGCATCGACGTGCCAGATGATGTTTGGGCGGCACGGCAAACGATCAGGCGGCCGCCTCCGGTGGGATGGAATGCGATTCCCGAGGGCAATGTGTCGCGCGACGAGGGCTCGGCCTGGCTAAGGGCCGCTGCTTCGGCATTGCTGGCCGTGCCCTCTGTGATCATCGATGAAGAGGACAACATTCTCATCAACCCTGGCCAAGTGGACAGCGCCCGGATCCTGGCTTCGAAGGTCAGGCGTTTCGTGTACGACCACAGGGTATGAGAGGCGGCGCGGCTGCTTAGCCAAGGCCCCGTGCATCACCGGGAATCGCAGTCGTCACTGACCCGTAACAGGGCGACGGGCGCACAACGCCTCAGTCTCTGGACCATTTCGTCCGTGGCCAGACTGCTCCCATCCTCCAGCGATGCCGATATCAACCGCTCAGCAAACCAGTCAGTCCGGCACGCGCTATCACCGGCATCAGCCCGAAGACACCTCGCTCTACCCGATCATCGAGCAGAACCTGCCGGTCTTGCGGGATTCGCTACAGCAAGAGGAAGCCTCGCTACCGGGGTTCGTACTCGCCGAATTCGAGGACTATCTGCGCTGCGGCCGGCTCGAACATGGGTTCGTGCGGGTGAAGTGCCCCCTGCGTCAGACGGCAACTCACGAGGCCACACCTCCAACTCACGAGGCCACACCTCGGGAAACGGAAGAACTAAGGGGCGGATTGAACCATTAGGAATCAGCATTCAGGGGAGAGAAGAATCAGCTGAATTCGGGCTCACCGACCAGCTGAAGTCGATCTGGATTGAGACCGGAGTCGTAGAAAAGGTGAATCTCTGACGGTCCACCATACCTCTGGCAGCCCCGGGCAGCTAGAGGCCAAGAGTGAACTGCGGCTACCCCAGCAGCCCATCACCGAATCGTTTCCACTTCCGGGCGTTGCCC
>JAYSTS010000411.1:0-8931 GCA_043719475.1 Gammaproteobacteria bacterium
CGCAGGTGTAGCGACCGGGTTTTACATGCCCGCACTCACACGCAGGAACCAGACCCGACCACGCATATCGTGCAAGGTGCCGTCATATGCGGTGTTGACCGGAATCCATGGTGGTTCCTCGTCCAACACGTTTTTCACACCGATTGACACTTCGCTGCTCGAAAGAAGTGAATTCTCCCCAAAGCTGTAGGAGTACTGCAGATCCACCGTGGTCATGCTCTTGATGTCGCGGGTAAAGAAGTCATCGCTCGTTTTTTGACCATGCACCAGACGCACAGTTTCACGCCAGAAGCGAGCCGCTCCGGCACGTGGATCGGTCAAGAGATCAACACCATAGTCGAGCGAATCAACGTACTGCACCAACATGAACGCCCTGTGGTTATCCATGCTCCAGCTCAACGTCCCGTTGACCTTCCACTCCGGTAGCGGCCTTGCGACCGGCGCAAACTCGTTGTACTGGCCAACTGCGTCGAACGTCACCCCTCCCGATTTGACGTCGTAGGTCTTGGCCCATGCCGCCTGTACACCAACCCGGAACATGCCGTAGTCCGTATCGAAGCGATACGAGGTGGTGATGTCGATTCCGTCGATCTTTGCGCTTTCCGCATTCTCGAAGTCCGGCAGGATACGAAGCAGCAGGCCATCCGCATTGCGAATGACCTGACGACGGTTACCAACGCCCGCGTTTATTGCCTGCACCAGTGTCTGCCCGCCGGCGATCGCCGCTCGCAGTGCAGTATTGTCGGCTAGCAAAATTCCGGCCGACGCCTGACGCGAGATAATGTCGGTGTAGTCATAGCGATAGTAGTCAACATCCACCGAGAGACCTTCAAGGAAACCATCGGATGGTGCCCAGGAGAAGCCCACGTTGTAGGTATCAACCGACTCGGGTTTCAGATTTGCGTTGCCGTTGCTAATCGACGCCCGGAATGCGGAATCGCCCAGAACATCCGTTTGATTTGCGACTGTCGTCAATGAACCGAAGAGCTGCTGCATCGAGGCGACACGGAATGACGTACCCACCGACGCTCTGACGGACACGGCGTCAAGCGGTTGCCAGAGGATCGTGAGTTTGGGATCGATCGTGTCGGTTCCCAGCTCTTTGAAGTCTTCGTAGCGCAATGCCAGGTTGACCTCCAGATTTTCCAGTACTGGCACGCCAAGTTCCGCGAAAATCGCATTGGTCGTCAATCTGCCCTCCCAGTCATTCGCCCCGAACGCAAAGTCCAGGTTGTTTGACTGCAGCGACGTATCGACAACCAGCGCACCCTTGTCGGAACGACGCTGGTAACCCACTGCCAATCCAACCGTACGGCCATTGAGCTCAAAGAGTTCGCCACTGGCGACGACATCGGTAACAGTTTGCGAGTAACTGCCGGTAGAGTTGGCTCGACCAGAAAGCCACGAGTACAACTCAGCCGGGTTGACTAGCGTCAGATTGTCTTGCCGTCCGCCAGCGCGATTGAAAAAGCTGTTGCCAAACGGATTGAAGAAGTAACACTTGCCAGCGCCGAAGTTCCCGCCGGACGCCGCATAAGCAAGATTGCCTTCACCCCTGGTGCCTGTAATAGGATTACAGCTCGGCCCGCCAAGGCCATTGATCGCCAGCTGCATCTGCGCTGACTGCGTGTCCTGTACCTGCGTGATCGACGAGTCATTCTCCGACTTGGTCAGCGACGTGTCCAGAGTCCACTCTCGACCGCCAAGTTCGAAGTCCCACACCGCACCAACATTGAGTCGTTGGTCCGAGTAGTTGCTCTTGGTGAACGTGTCGAGCGGCCTATCCGCCTTTGGCGTAAAGCGCGTGCCACCGAGCAGCCTGGTGAGGTTATTCACGGAAATCGGTTCAATACCCCGGCGGAAAGCATCCTCGATCGCACCGAAGTGCGTTACAGCAATCGGCAGGGAAGGTGCGTTCGGATTCAAGGAATTCAATCGATCGAACTCGGAATCGTTTGCTGCAAACTCGAAGTAGGCTTCAAAGCTGTCGGTCACGTCGTAATGGCCAGTGACGTGGAACTTGGTCAGCTGTTCGGATGCCTGCAGGGCAAAAAACGAACCAAAATCGTAGGCGCATATGTTGTTGCCAAACACCGGGCCGATTGGGCCACCCTCTTCCAGTGCGGCAGCCCGTTCGCAGTCCACATCGGCCTGGCCGAACGAGGTCCCCTGAGCATTACGCGGGTAGCGGCCACCGGCTACTGGTTGACCCGGATTGAGCCCGTGTGCAGCCCAGCGAATCGTCTGGCCACCACGGGGTACCAGGCGTCCTGGCTGACCGGTTGACGACACACTCGAACCACCGAAGCGGTCATACCGGTCAGCGATATTGATTTCTCCACGATCCATAAAGGATGCGGAGGCAACGAGACCACCCCGATCTCCCTGGATCCCGAGCATCGCTTCCACCTGATGCACACTGCCTTCGCCAGTCGCTTCGTCCGTGGTGAACTCATAGTTCATGTCCATCCCTTCGAAGTCCTTCTTCGTCAGGAAGTTCACGACACCTGCGATCGCGTCGGAGCCATACAGCGCTGACGAGCCGTCCTTGACGATCTCGATGCGATCAATTGCGATATTGGGAAGCAGGCCATTGATATTGACCGAGGCATCGCCGGAAGGCCCATAAAACGATGGTGCCTGACGTTTGCCATTGACCAGGGGCAAGGTCGCGCCTTGACCAAGATTGCGCAGGTTGATCGAAGTACGTCCATCCGCGCCTTCACCCTGGAAAGTAGCAGCGCGTGTCTGACTGCCCGACTGCCAGGGTAGCGTAGCAACAATTTCGGCCACATCCGGTGCGCCAAGGTCTTCAATATCGGCCGATGTCACCACCGACAGCGGCGATGGTGAGTCCGCGGCGGAACGTTTGAGAAACGACCCGGTCACGACCACTTCTTCGATTGTTTTATCTTCCTCCGCAGCATTAACAGCAGGCCACGACATGACCATGCACGCACCGAAAAGTGCGTAGCGAAACGTTTTCAATGTCCTCTCTCCTCTCTCTTGTTTCCTCCCGGAGCCGGACTAACCGTCCGACTCATTTCTTTCGACGTCGCGTTACCGCGACTCCCGAAGGTCAATAGATCATTTGATTCGACGAACTCTGGTAATGGTGCCGCTTTCAGAAGTCATGAAATAACCACCGAGAGTGCCGGATTTGATGGTCACCTTGTCTCCCGTGTGGAAAGTATCGATAGATCGTGGAACGTTCTGCAGCCAGACCTGATCATTGGCCAGCAGGAAGATCATGTTCTGCGACTCGCGCCGACGCAGCGCCGAGATGGACGATGTGATGACAGTGGCATCACGCCGATTGAAAAAACTGTCCGTCCCCCAGCCACTATCCGTTTCGGACTTTGCGGATTTCTCCACTTGAGTAGCAGTGGATACTTCGGCCTGCACTGGCGGGGATGAGGACGTCTCAGCTGGCTCTGTTAATGGTGGAGGCGGCGTCGAGGTTGCCCGGGTTAGCGGGATCGCTTCTTCGTCGAGTTCGGGGTCGAGTTCGGTCGCGGCCTTTGCCTCAGCTTCCGGCGGGAACAGCTGGTCGTAACATTCCAGCCGTTTCGCCCGATCATCAATAAAGGCACAAGAGTCAGCACTGACGGTTTTGCCAGCGAAAAACAATGAAAGCAGCGCGATAACAAGCGGATACACCTACTTCTCTCCCGGTTAGTAGATGGCTGAACCGAGAGTACCCCCGAAAAATGTGGGCTGTCAATTAATCAGTTTGATCGTGTGCCTCACACCGACAAAACCAGCACCGGCAATCAGCGTTGGCGCCTGCCACCAGCTTCAGCCCTTTGGCGGCTGACCACCCGTGTGGGCGTAGGTCTTGTTGGTGATCTGCCAACGACCTTCGATTCGAGCCACCGAGAAGTAATCGACGAAGTCACAGCCCATGTAGTCGGTCTCTGCCAGCACAGCCACCCCGGCATCCCCGGTGATGTCGATCGAGCGCACGATCGCTTGGTAGTTTGGGCCGGCCATACCGGGCTGTTTCGCCACCATGTCGAAAAACGCCGCGATGGGGACATAGGTATCCAAGGTGCCAATGTGGCCCATCATGTGGGCATCTTTATGAAACGCGCTGCGTAACTTCGCGACATCACCGTTGGAACCGTCGATATAAAGCTGGATGACTGCTCGTACGTCCGCAAGATCCTGCAGATAGTTCGCCATGACTGATCTTCTCCTCAGTTGATTTAAGTTGATTTAACTTTGATTCGACAATAATCGGTAAAGCTGCAGACGCACAACCCATCGCGTCGTCGGGCAGCCCTCTCCGCTGCAGAAGCGGTCCCGCACCGCAACCACCTGTGCGGATTTTCGGCATGGACCGTTACAAAAATCGCGATCAGGAGATCGCTCCCACAAAGTCACGCAACCAACGATTCGCGATCAGGAGATCGCTCCGAAGCTCTGAATAGCCCCGTGCACTACCTTGTCGTAAACACCAGCAGGACGTTGCCTGGCATATGACCAGCAAAGTTGTAACCGGAATTCACAAACAGTTCACCGTTGCTCGGCAGCGGTGCAGTGCCACCATCCATCGAGCCACCATGCGCCAACGAGCCGTCGACGGAAACCACACTGGTGGTGGTATCGATCGCCTTCAGCACTTTACCGGTGACCGCGTCGTGTATGCGCAGAAAACCATCCAGCGCGCCGGCAAATACCAGCTCCGGGGTCGCGGTGATCGCTGCACCAATACCTGGCGCGCAAAACTCGCGTCCCCGGCACTCATCCTGCATCGGTGTTCGCCACAGCACCTTGCCAGTCTCAAGATCCAGCGCATTGAGACCGGGATTGGCAGCCTCAGTATGCTCGCGCGAGTCGTCAGCATCGGAAATCGGCACAAAAATACGATCGCCGCTGACGGCGATGCCGAAGTGTATGCCACCATGCAATCCACCACGACCGAGCTTGGTTTTCCACACGAGCTTGCCGCTATTGCGATCAACCGCGTGTACAAAACCACTTTTCTGCGGGCCAAGAACGTAGTCTTTGCCGCTGCTTGAGCGAGCCAGCACCATGGCGGCACCAAAGTCGAAGTCCGGCCCATTTTCCTTCGGACAGTTGGTCCGGTTGGCAGGCGAACAGGCGCTGTTCCACGCGTCCCCCGCTGTCGCTTGGTAGATCCACCGAATCACACCGGTGGCCATCTCCATGGCGATGATCGCATCACTGGTATCGGTTGCCGGCGACGAGTAGTTCTCCCCTGTTCCGACAAACAGCAGCCCACGTTCGACGTCGATGGCAGGGCCGTTCCAGATCGGCGCGCCGGAGGGTCCCATGCGCTTCGCATCAACATCGTTGAGACCTTGCTGACGCGCAGGCTCGGACACCGTGAAGGTTTGCCAAACCTTCGCACCAGAACCTGCATCGAGCGCTATCACGGAGCCGCGAAACGTACAGCACGCATAGGTGTCCTGCAGCGCCGACACCACTTCCAGCGACGACACCGGTACATAGAGACGATCCTGATACAGCGTTGGTGTCCCTGTTATCGTCGCGCCAGGGTGATCGTCGGCGTGTACACGCCAGACCAGCTTGCCGGTGAAGGCTTCTATCGCGTACACGTTGCCGAGAAGATCGCCGAAGTAGAGGAACGGTGGTCGCGCCGATGTCTCTATGGTTTCCTGTTGTTGCGCGGCTGACATCACAATGCCTGTACGCACTTCGGCACTGGCCTGAAAGGTCCAGCGAACACATCCGGTTTCTCGATCCAGGGCGTACACAGTGCCATCGGCGCCGCCCGTGAACACCGCGCCCGCCGCAAGCAGGGGATGCGAGCGAGCCCGCTGGGCATTCGGGAACGCAAACGCCCACTTGAGTTTGAGCGTCGGAAGGTCCCGCGTACCAAAACCTGCGCGTTCCGTACTGACCTCACGCAGGTTGCCATAGCCCGCGCCCCAACTCGGCACTTCAGGCGGCGCATCACGATCGAAGTCCATCCGATCAACAGCACACCACGGCAGCTTCGGTTCAATCTCGGAGGCGACCAATCTCTGGTTAGTGATGTACTCCGCCACCTGCTGTTTCTGCAGGTCCGTAAGCGCAGCGGCCTGGATTTGCATGACACCACGGGTGAGCGCGCGATAGATCGAACCCGTGGTCAGGAACTGCAGCATGCGCGGGTTAGGAGCACGAGCCACGCTCTGGTCATGGCAAACCGCGCACGCCTGCTGATAGAGCGCATGACCTGGTGCATTCGGATCAAAACCACGCAGGCCGAGCCTGGTCATTTTCACATCCTTCGCAGGGTCAGCCTCGACCGCCTGAACGGCTCCTCCCGGAAACGCGGCCAATAATCCGACCAGCAGCCTCCCCCACATCGATATGCGCACAAACCTACCCCCGCAAGGTTTTTCTGGAGTATCCCATGAGGTACCAGACGATCTGAAGCGTGCCCGCATGGCGAGCCATGGGAAGTTCCTATTACACTCCACCGCTACGATCCGTCTCGAAGTGAGCGGAAGCCGAACAACTGAATTTTTAGACTAGGGAGTATCGACGTGACACCAATCAAACCCGGCCTGAAACTCAAGAGCGCGGTCTGTGCTGCCGAAGTCATGGTCATCAAAGCGCCGGCTGACACCACGCTGACCTGCGGTGGCGCGGGCATGCTCGGCCAGAAGGAAACCGCGCCTGCCGGCGTTGTCATCGACGGCAGCCAGAAAGCCGGCTGCCTGGTCGGCAAGCGTTACGTGAACGAGGATCAAAGCCTCGAGGTGCTGTGTGTGAAAGCCGGTGCAGGATCCCTGGCAACCAATGGTGTCGCGCTGGTGACCAAAGAAGCCAAAAAGCTGCCCTCGTCGGACTGAACACATGAATATCTCGATGTTCCTGCAGATGGCGGCGGAGGCCTGTCCGGATCGTATTGCCCTGTGCAATCCCGATGGCCGCTATACCTACGATGAGCTGCACCGTGCGGCCCACGCCGCTGCAGCTTTGATCAAGGCAAGTGGTCGTGAGTACCTGGTGGTGCTCGACACCTCCAGCGCTGCAGTCGCCATCGGTCTCATGGGTGCGGCTTTAGCGGGTGTGCCCTACGTGCCCCTCAACTACCGTCTGACCGACAGCGAATTGAAGGAACTGCTGGATCGCGTCATGCCGGCCCTGCTGATCGCAAGTCCTGCGCAACTGCAACGAATCGGCGCCCGACCCGAGGCCAGCATCTTCACCCGATCACAGTTCCTGGACCACGCGTTCTCCGCCGACGCGATGCTGGATGAGATTGCCGAAGATCCTTCAGCCGTCGCGGTGCAACTGTTCACCAGCGGCACGACGGGCAAGCCGAAGGCTGCGATCCTGCGTCATGAACACCTGGTGTCGTACATACTCGGGTCGGTGGAATTCATGTCGGCCGAAGAAGAGGAAGGCACGCTCGTCTCCGTGCCGCCGTACCACATCGCTGGTATCTCGGCGCTGATGAGTTCGATTTATGCCTGCCGAAAGATCGTACAGCTACCCGATTTCAACGCCGGTGACTGGCTGGCAGCATGCGATCGCGAGCAGGTCACCAACGCCTTCGTGGTACCGACCATGCTGAGCCGCATCATGGACCACGTGGACAGCAATCCGGCCACACCGGCCCCGACCTCACTGCGTGCAATTGCCTACGGTGGTGGCAAGATGCCCATCCAGGTGATCGAAAAGGCTCTCAACAAGTTCCCGCACGTATCCTTTACGAATGCCTACGGCCTGACCGAAACAAGTTCCACCATCGCCCTCCTCGACCCCGATGATCATCGCACGGCGATCGGCAGTGACGACATCGTGATTCGCAGACGACTGGGTTCAGTCGGTCGCCCGTTGCCAGCTCTTGAAATTGAAGTCCGCGACGATGAGGGCCACGTGTTGGGTGCGAACGAACCTGGTGAAATTTTTGTTCGTGGTCCTCAGGTATCGGGTGAGTATCTGGAACGCAAGGCGATTCTCGATGATGGCTGGTTCCCGACCCGGGACGCAGGTTACATCGATGAACACGGCTATCTGTACCTGTCCGGTCGAGCTGACGACATCATCGTTCGCGGTGGTGAGAACATCTCGCCGTCGGAAATTGAAGACGTGCTGATGCGACATCCGGCAGTACTTGATGTTGCGGTGGTCGGCAAACCGTCAGAAGAATGGGGTGAGGCAGTGGCTGCGGCAGTTGTCCTGCGCGAAGGCTACGACGTTCCGGCAGCCGATCTGCAAACCATGGTGCGAACCGAGCTGCGTTCGTCGCGGGTACCAGAAGTTATCCAGTTCGTACGCGAACTCCCGTACAACGAAACCGGTAAGCTGCTGCGACGCGTGGTGAAGCAGTATTTCGTCTGAACCGAGACCACGTTCGATTCTCATTCGGCGAGCTTCCGGGCTGAACGGATGCGCCTTTGATGTACGTCTGACAGATGGTCTGATCAGCGCCATCGGTTCACTTCAGCCAACGCCGGATGAAACGGTGCTGTCTGCAGGTGGCGGACTACTGCTGCCAGGACTGCATGATCATCACATTCACTTTCGCGCTTTTGCGCGGTCGCTGGATTCCACTAACTGCGGGCCACCTGAGGTGAACAACGCCGCGGATCTTGCGGCGCGGCTTCGCGAACTTGACGCCAGCACCGAACACACGTGGATTCGTGGTGTGGGTTATCACGAGAGTGTTGCTGGAGAGATCAACCGCGCGTGGCTGGATCGTGTGGTGACGCAGCGACCCATCCGCATACAACATCGCTCAGGTCGACTGTGGATCATGAACTCGTGCGCCGTTGAAGTGCTTGTCAGCCGCGCAGGTGCATTGGGCAAGACACTTGAAGGGTCGGAAGATGGCCGCTTTTTCGACCAGGACGTTACCATCGGCCACCTGATCGGCCATCAGGAAGGCGACCTGGGTGGCGCCAGTCGACATCTGGCTGCTTTGGGCATTACGGGCTTTACAGA
>JAYSTS010000412.1:0-8907 GCA_043719475.1 Gammaproteobacteria bacterium
CCGGGTCGAAATGCCTGGGCCATGACTGCATCCGTCGTGATCTGGATAAAAGCCTGACGTACCTCGGTGCCTACCTCATAGCTGTGCCCACGGCTGATGCACGGCCCCAACCAGACCAGCATGTCCTCCTGTCGACAGGGCATGGCAGCGAGCAGCGCAGGAATTACCCCACCCGCCAATCCCCGCCAGCCTGCATGGGCCGCGCCGATACACCGACCACCTCGCTCAGTTATGAGTACGGGCAGGCAATCGGCCGTCTGGATGACCAGCGCAAGACCGGCTTCATCGGTCCACATCGCATCGGCCACAACCTGGTTGACCGCCGTTGAGGCAGTGGCTGCCAGCACGTCAATCCCGTGCACCTGTTCGAGATATTGCACCTGGGCTGCGCCAGTCAAAACCTTCAACTGCTGACGATTGGCGGCGACCGCAGCCGGATCGTCTTCTCCAAACCGCACATTGAATGTATCGAAGGGTGATTTGCTACCACCTCCCTGACGGGTGGTCGAACCGGCGAGCACATTCGCCCCGGTCCAGTTCGGCTGGAGCCAATCCTCTGGAAAGCCAGCCTCAGGAAGGCCGTTCATGCAGGTCTCGGTCACCTCGCAATATGTCGCGCAATCTCAGCAGGTCGGAAGGCCACGGGGCGGTAAAACTCATCGGTTCCGTAGTTGCGGGATGTTCGAAACTCAGCGTTTCCGCGTGCAGTGCCTGGCGGCGAAAACCACGGACTGCGGCGATCAATTCGAGCGAAGGTTGCTGTGGCAGACGTCCACGCGCGCCATAGGTCGAATCACCAATCAGCGGATAACCGGCATGCGCCATATGGACTCTGATCTGGTGTGTGCGACCGGTATGCAGTTCGGCCTGCACGCAGGTGTGTGCCCGGTAACGTTCATTGACCCGGACACTCGTATGCGCAGTCTTGCCATCATCGCGCACGGCCTGACGTATTCGGTGATGCGGATCGCGTCCGATGGGCTCGCGGTATTCCGCACCCGAGACCAGATAACCTTCCACGAACGCCACATAACTGCGTCGCACCCGCCGCTCGGCCAGTGCTTCGATCAGGCGACCATGGGCACGGTTACTGGCAGCCACCATCATGATGCCGCTCGTTTCTTTGTCCAGCCGGTGCACGACACCTGCGCGCGGCAGCTGTCCGAGGTCAGGCCGATGGGCCAGCAGTGCATTCATCAGGGTTCGATCCGGATTACCCGCACCAGGATGAACGACCAGCCCGGCGGGTTTGGCCAGGACGATGACATCCTCATCCTCGTGCAGGATATCGAGCGGGATCGCCTGTGGGGTGTCGTACACCACCGTCACCGCTGGCAGATCCAGGCTGAGCGTTTCACCACCTTTTAGACGGAGCTTGGGTTTAACCGTCGCACCATCCACGGTCAATCGACCCTCCTCGATAGCGCGAGCCAGCACCACCCTGGAATGGTCGTCGAATAGTACGCTGGCGATGCGATCGGCGCGTTCACCAGCCAGATGCATGGGTACCTGTTGAAACAGGATGGGTGAGTTCACACGGTTGGTCCGGAAAGGAAATCTTTCATGAATTTTCCTGGCTAGAATGGCGGTTTTGTTAGTATTAGCCAACCCCGAGTCCCGGATTGACATGTCGTACAGCTACCCTTCCCTGCACAATCTCCTGCACACGCTCCTGCATACCCTCAGAGTTTCACTGTTCACCACATTGCTCTTGAGCACCTTGCAGGGATGTGCCTTATGGCCATTCGGTGGCAAGGACGGTGATTCAACCGACGAGGAAGACCTCGAAACCACCGAGCAGGCGCTGTATCGGAATGCGCAGCGATATCTGCGCAGCGCCAACTATGATATCGCCATCAAGAATCTTGAAGGACTGGAAGCGCGCTTCCCGTTTGGTCGTTACGCCGAACAGGCGCAGCTGGAACTGATTTACGCACGTCATATGTCACTGGACCATGATGCCGCGCGCACCGCAGCCGACCGGTTCATTCGACTGCACCCAAGCCACGCCAACATCGACTACGCCTACTATTTGAAAGGCATGGCGTCGTATAACAAAAATGCCAGTCTGCTCGATCGCCTGCTGTCTACTGACCCGTCCAAGCGGGACATGACCGCCGCGCGCGAAGCTTATACGGACTTTGCACAACTGCTCGCCCGATACCCTCAGTCCCAGTACACACCGGACGCACACCAGCGCATGATCTATCTGCGTAACCTGCTCGGCGCTGCAGAGATCAACGTTGCCGATTACTACATGCGCCGGGGTGCCTACATGGCGGCCAACAACCGGGCGCAGTACGTGCTCGATCACTACGCGCAGAGTGCCGCAGTCCCTGATGCACTGGTGATTCTCATCGAGTGCAACTACCGACTCGGATTGGAATCAGCCGCGAACGATACGATGCGCGTGCTGGCAGAAAATTTTCCATCACACAACGCCTTCGACTCGGAAGGCAACCTGGTTCTTGCAGATCGTGTACTCAGCCGCGATCGTTCGTGGACCAACATCGTGACTTTTGGATTGCTGGACCGCCCGGAAGTACCGCCACCGATCAAGCTGCAGCAACCTGAAGGCTATGAGGCCAAGCGTGGGGCTGCCCCGTCAACCGATGAAAAAACCGGCAAGGACGATAAGCCTGAGAAAAAGGGCTGGTTCAGCTGGTTACCGTTTATCGGCTGATGCCCAACCAGGACAGCCAGATACGAGAGCAGTGGACGAACACCGATCAGTCCCGCCGTGGGCAAACACTGTCCCTGCTGCAAATTTACAACACCTATCGCGTACTGGTCGGTGTTGCCCTCATTCTGATCTACACCCAGAACTGGCTCCGTACTGATCTCGGTCGCGCGGCACCCGACGCCTTTTTTTGGGCACTCACAGCCTATATCGCCAGCAACCTGGTTCTGTCTGTCCTGACTCGTCTGTTTCCTGAGGCTTTTGAGCATCAACAGATATTTCGCGTGGGCATCATCGCCATCGACATTCTCTGGCTGGCTGTGCTGATGGCCATGTCAGCAGGCGTTGGCAGCGGCCTGGATGGTTTCATGCTGGTCACTGTAACTGCGGGTGCCATCATCGTCGCCGACCGCAGCAGTTTACTGACTGCTGCGCTGGCCACCATTGCGGTGCTCTATCAGGAACTGTTTACCGCCTTCAGACTCCCGGACGAACCCAACGGTTTTTTTCAGGCAGGTGTGCTGGGCATTCTGTTCTTCGTCTTTACCCTCTTCATCACCAACATTTCCAACCGGCTTCGGCAGAACGAACTGCGCAACATCTCCCAGTCCGCAGAGCTTGCCGATCTCGAGCGTGTCAACCAACAGGTTATCCAGCGCATGCAGACCGGCATCGTCGTGGTCGACGAACATGATCACGTACGGACATTCAATCAGGCAGCGCGACGGCTGCTTGGACAAATGCACGAACAGCAACCTCTGGTTCTGCCTGCGCAAGTTCTGGTGGCTTTGGACAGCTGGCGAAACAACCAGGGTCGTGGTCTTGCAGCCATGCAGCTGGATACCATCGGGCCCAGTGTCCGCGTGAGTTTTTCTTCAGTTCGAATCGACGACCCGAAGGGCCTTGCGACGATATACCTGGAAGACAACAGCGAAATTCAGCAACAGGCACAACAACTCAAGCTATCTGAACTCGGTCGACTCTCCGCCAGCATCGCACATGAAATCCGCAACCCGCTCGCTGCAATCAGTCACGCGGCACAACTGCTGCAGGAATCCCGCAATCTGGACAAGGGAGATGAACGCCTTACGACGATCATCCACAACCACACCAAGCGGATGAACGCTGTGGTGGAAAACGTCCTCCTGCTGTCGCGACGACAACCCTCAACGCCGGAACGAACCCGGCTGGATAGTCTTATATCGGTCTTTGCCAAGGAATACGCTGAGTCCGAGCCAGAAGCTACGTTTTCGGTAGATGTGAATCCTCCGGATACACAAGTGCGTGTCGACCCTCGACAAATCCGTCAGGTGCTGACCAACCTCGTTACCAATGCACTGAAGCATAGCGGCAACCTTCAACCTGACGTGCGACTTGTAGGTGGCATTGACCCGCAAACAGATCGACCCTTTCTCAGTGTGATCGACAACGGCTCTGGTGTCCCATTGGATCAGGAGAAACAATTGTTCGAACCTTTTCACACCACGCAAGCCAAAGGAACTGGTCTTGGACTGTATCTGTCCAGGGAAATCTGTGCAGCCAACCAGGCGCGCCTGACCTATACCCGTAACGAAGGTGGCGGTGCTGTTTTCCGTATACTGTTTACGCATCCTGACCGTTTTGGTGCCTGAGACCGCGACCGCCAAGACCGCGACCGCCAAGGGAGAATCCACAGTGACACAACGCCAGCAAGTGCTCATCGTTGACGATGAACCGGATATCCGGGAGCTGCTTGAGATAACCCTTGGCAGGATGGATCTCGACACTCGCGCGGCCAGCGATCTGGCATCGGCACGCGCCCTGCTCGCCGATCAGCATTTTGATCTTTGCCTGACCGATATGAATCTGCCAGACGGCAACGGAATCGACCTGGTTCATCTGATGGCGGATCAATATCCGTCGATTCCTGTCGCCATGATCACGGCGCATGGCAGCATGGATACAGCCATCGAGGCGCTGAAAGGCGGTGCCTTCGATTTTCTGCAGAAGCCCGTGGACCTCGACACCCTTCGCACGCTGGTCGAAAGCGCGCTCAAACTGAAAGCGCCGACCTATCCGACCAACGGGACGCAGATGATCGGTCAGTCTTCAACGATCACTGTCTTACGCCAACAAATCGCCAGACTCGCTCGCAGCCAGGCACCGATCTACATCAGTGGTGAATCCGGCTCTGGGAAAGAAGTTGCCGCTCGTCTCATGCATGAACTTGGCGCACGCCGTAGTGGTCCGTTCGTACCGGTCAACTGTGGCGCGATTCCCGGAGAACTCATGGAGAGTGAGTTCTTTGGCCATGTCAAAGGCGCATTCACCGGCGCACATATGGACAAACCAGGCCTCTTCGAAGTTGCATCAGGAGGCACGCTGTTTCTGGATGAAGTTGCAGACCTGCCCCTCTCCATGCAGGTCAAGTTGCTCCGCGCCATTCAGGAAAAATCAATTCGCAGGGTCGGCAGTACCCACGAAAGTGCCATCGATATCAGGGTGCTGTCTGCGACCCATCGAGCTCTGGCAACTGAGGTGCTTGAGGGCAACTTTCGCCAGGACCTTTTTTACCGATTGAACGTGATCGAACTACGCATGCCGGCGCTCAGGGATCGGTCAGAGGATATTCCCGAATTCTGCGCATTTATCCTGAAAAAACTTGCACACGAGTACGGCCGGCAGGCCCCGGAAGTATCCAGCCAGGCACTCGAAGTACTGCTCAGTTATGACTATCCGGGCAACGTTCGGGAGTTGGAGAACATTCTCGAGCGCGCGTTCACGCTGTGTGAGGGCGTAAGGATCGAGCCTGCCGATCTCGGCCTGCCGGTAGACGATCACCGCACCGCGGAAGAGGTCGAGGGACCAGAGGTAGAAAGGCCAGAGGTAGAAAGGCCAGGCCCTGCAACGCTTGCGCGCTCGATCGACATGTCGCTCCCGGAGGGGGAATCACTCGAAGGTTACCTCGAGAGGATTGAGCGCAAACTACTGACGGAAGCACTCGAGGCCACCCGCTGGAACAAGACAGCTGCCGCGAAACAGCTGGGGCTGAGCTTTCGCGCGCTGCGTTATCGTCTGGCGAAGCTGAACATGGAATAGGCGTCTGGACGTCTGCGCGGCAGAAGCTCGGCAGCCAGCGGCGGCGCAGACTCCTGACCAGAACCGCCGACTTCACACATCACTTGAGGTCTTTGACTCTGTTCGGTCCGACACGAACACGCCACGCTGCTGTTCATGCAGCGCGGATATTCTCTTCTCGAACTAGTGATCACATTGGCAGTGGCAGGCTTATTGGCAACCGTCGCCGTTCCAGCGGCCGAACACCTGGTAGACAACGCCAGAGCTAACACCGCTATCAACGATCTGGCGCGCGCCATCGCACTGGCACGCAGCGCCGCGTTGACTTACCAGCGACGAGTAAAGTTATGTCCAGGAACCAGCAATGCCTGTGGCACGCGCAACAGCTGGGCAGACGGAATGCTGGTGTTCACGGACGATAACGGTGATCAACGTCTGGATGAGGGCGAGCTCTTCATCGCGCGCATTCGCGGGACCACCCACGGCAGGTTTACGTGGCGCTCGTTTCGCAATCGCAGCGAGCTGCTCTTTACTGCGTATGGACTAACCGACTGGTTGAACGGAAGTTTTCTCTACTGCCCTGACGACAACGATTCGCGGCAGGCCAGAATGCTGATCCTCAATACTGCCGGTCGAACGCGTCATGCCCAGGATCGAAACCGCGACGGTATTCGGGAGGATGCAAGTGGTCGACCGTTGAACTGCTCCGCGTCAGGCTAATGAAGGTCTGATTAGTCTTAATTCGACAATAATCGTTAACGCTGCAGGCGCACAACGTAAGCGCAGCCCGACGATTCATCCTGTGCCGATTTTTGACATGGACCGTTACAAAAATCGCGATCAGTAGATCGCTCCCACAGACATTGGGTATCGCGACTTTGTGGTCTCTTGTGGGAGACATTGGGTATCGTGACTTTGTGGCCTCTTGTGGGAGCGGTCTCCTGGCTGCGATCTGGGTGAATGAAATCGCGGTCAGGAGACCGCACAGGCGACCTCCCACAGGACGTTTTTACTCGACGTCCCATTACTGAATCTGCCAACCTCATTGGTTGTAACCTTACGGTTCGATTTCTGCTGCAATCCCGACCTTCTCTCCAGTCAATCGTTCCGAAGCTCTTAAATACCCTGCACAGCATTTTCGGTCGCGTAATTATTGCCGAATTGAGGTCAGTCAGACTTCCTTTGCGGTGCGTGGACGCGCCACCACTTTACTTGCGTGATCCTCAGAGAATCAGAACTCCTCGATCTCTGTATTATCTGGCAGCTGATCCACCGTCAACGCCACCCGTTCAGTGGGGAATTGTTTGTAGACCACTTCGGCTTTCATGCCTATGGCAAGCAAGGTGAAAGCACCCGCTGAACCCCTTAAAGTCACTGGCGTGTCGAGCGGCACGACAAACTCCATGCCGCCAACCACCATCGTGTTCTTCTCGAAGTCGAGCTGTCGGATGATGCCGCGGTCCGACACCACCATGGGTTCCGATTCGGCTGCGAACAACGACATGCTCGTCGCTCCCAGCAGCAGCATTACAATCAACATACGCTTCATGTCTTACTCCTGATCATTCGTTCATCAACTGTCGCCACGACAGTCGACCGACTTTCTGGTCTTCGGGTGGTGCTATTCGGATCGCCACCTGATCGTCGCCGCCGCTCAGGAACAGGAAGTCATAGTCTCCGGATCCAACCAGCAGCGATGGATCGACCAGTGTGCCGTCCAGGTCATCCGCGTCAAAGACGATGCCTGACGCGTAATTCACGCCACCTACGCTGACGTAGTCAATATCGTTGATGACGCCATCATTGTTGAGGTCGAAGATCGGTCGCTTTGGATTGCCACCGGTCAGACCATCAATCGGGAAGGTCGACCCCGGTGGTGCCTGCGTACAGGTATTGGCATCACGCGGTACAACCGTCGTGATCAGAATGGCCGATCCTCGGCTGACGATTCGGCGGATCGCCCGCTCGCCCGGGTATTGCACGGCAGGAGGTGAATTGCCTGAAATATCAGGGTTTGCATTGCCTTGCAGCGTTGTCGTCGGTCGAACAGGATCCAGATCAATGTACCAGCCATACACACCCGGATCTCCTGACGCATCGGGAATATAAGCCACGGGATTTGCGGACACAATTCTTTGGCGCTGGAAGTCCGGGCTGGTTTCGTCCACCACGTTGGTCAACGTCTGTTCGACCAGTCGATCCAGTTTGGAAGCAGGATTGGCCGTCGCGGGACTGATTTCCAGGCGATCCCAAATCCCGTACACGGACTCCACCGAAGTACTGGTGCCGTCACCGTGGGTCAACCAGCTGCCAGTACCGAATATGACCAGGAACCCGCCATCGGGATGTTTGATCACAAAAGGCTGGGTCGTAATGGATTGCGATGTCGCTGCCGTGCCGCTGCGAGTTGCCTGGAAAATCTTCGTCACTGTCCACAACGAGGAACTCACATTCGAGATATCGAACCGATAGAGGTTACCCTGCAGATCACCGCCATACACGAGATCGGCTGTCCCGTTGGCATCCTTGTCAATCACTGCTACTCCACCGATCCCGTTCGGAATTCCTCCCAGCGGTCCAGTGGCCGTAGCGCCAACACCGGTCGACAGCTTCCAGAAATCGCCGGCCTGCCAACCGTTGGTGCCCTTGTCGAGGTCGAGCAGGAACAGTTTCGCAACGCCGTGAGTCGCGTTGTAACCGTTACCGAAAATCGCCACCCAACGCTTCTGGCTATCCGCGTCCGCAACGTTTGTCATCACCAGTTGAGGTAGTGATAGGGCATATCCAAGATCCTTGACGGGACGGCCCTCAAAGTTGATTGGATTACCACCGCCGTCGACGACGGGATTACCAGATGAATCGACAGGATAGGTATCATCCTGGTCGGTAAACTCCCACAGCACTGCAGTCGACGCGTTGGTCGCCGAGCTATAGCTGGTTCCGGGATTGGTTACATTGACCGCGAAATACCCTTTACCGCCGGCGCCCAGTCCACCGACCAGCAACGTCGCCCAGTCCCTCGAAGTTGCGCTCGCCGTCGGCCGGATGTACACATCTTCAACGGTAGGCGTCAGGTCGACAAAATATCGGTGTGCGTAAACCAGTGAAGTCAGCTGATCCAATCGATGCGCGTCGAACTCTGTATTGTCGATGATCTTGTTGGGAACAAA